>NZ_AFEJ02000002.1:1287500-1587500 GCF_000238775.2 Acaryochloris sp. CCMEE 5410
GTCCTTCGCGCTGAAATGTTTCTTGAACAAATGCTTCCCAGGCTGCCTTAAAGCTGACCAAGAGCGTTGTAAACTCCTGAACATTGATGCTGGTCAAGCTTTGTAAAACCCGAGGTTTATCCTGAAGCTCTTCAAAGCTCATTTTCAAATTTATACTTCAGCACTGAATGACACTACTCAATTCTAAAATGCTTAATTCCGATAAAGTTTAATGAATCACTACCCCCAGATTGTTGAGAGGGCCTAGCCGGGATTATCTCCAGCGATACCTAGTTCTGCTTCTATATCGGCCTTCCATCGTTCGGTTGGCTTGGCGGCGTTGACGCCTGGCCAGCAAGATTGATTTGGTTTTACGAATTAACCCAATAATCACTAATAAGACGATGCCAGCCGCCAGCAAAGGAATCGCTAACCCTAGCAATGTTAAGACCACGGATAATACAGCTTCGATGGTGGAGAGGACAGGGTTCCCGACCCCTCCAGTCATGGTGGTTGCGGCGACACGGGTGACGGAGGTGGTTGTTTCCACGATTCCGGCGGCACTGCCACCAGCCAGAATCGCTAAGGTCCATTGCAAAACGGGATTGAGATCACCTAACGTAGCTGCGGTTAAGACGGAACCCACTGCAATTGCCGTCGGAATCTCGATTAAATCCAGCAGATTATTGACTCCGGGAATGTAGTAGGCCAACACTTCAACCACCACGGCAGTGCTCAATACAATCAGAGCAGGATAGGAGCCAATCCACTGCAAATTGGGGGCCAACGGCAGATCACCAAATAGGGCCGCCATACACATAATCAGGGGTGGGATAAAGACCCGTAAACCGCTAGCTGCACTGAGGGTAATCCCGAGACAGAGACTAATAAGGATTTCCATGGTGTTGTTGAGATCAATCCTCCCCTATATTGCCTCAATCGCCTCTTCGAGGGATGTCAGGGTGTTTTGCAGGAGGGTGAGTTGATGCTGATTTTGATAAGACTTCGGTTCTGCGTTCGCTTCCACAACCGGGGTTAAGATAATCTTCTCGGCTGTGCGTTCATACTCTTGCAGGGCAGTTAAAGCCGCAGCTCGAAACTGAGTGAGATAGTAACGGGCTGCCTGCTGGTAGCTTTCATCGTTCTTTTCAAACTTGGGTAAATCTGCTTTAGAAACAGCGATATTTTCCAGTTTGTTGACGACATATCCAGTACCACCAAAAATAGCGGCTCCTAGGGGGCCACCCATCAACCAGCCTAATCCGGTTGCGATCGCAACCGGGGCAATTTCATCTTCCTTGGATTGAGTAGAGGATGTAGACGGCTGGGGTTGTGATTGGGGTGCAGGACCACTGGGGAATGCAAACCATAATTCTGCCGGGCGAGGTTGGTTAAAGAATGCACAAGCTTTGTGAACCCAACCCACCACTTCACGCTGGTGTTTCAGCCAGGTGGGTTTTAAAGTTTCCGTGAGCCAAGCTGGAAAACGCTCTTGTTGGAGCGCGATCTGGGCTCCTGTTTCATGGTTGCGGAGCAAGGTGGGCAAATCAAGCCACACTTTGGTATCAGCTACACTCTCTCGGAATCCTTTGATAATCAATTTTTGGGCGCGTTGTTTAATCTCCAAGCGCTGCTGAGCCCGATCTTGGACGTCGGTCTGGACTTGGGATTGGACAAAGGCAATTTTTTCTTGGAGGGCGAGTTGGAGTTGTTTCGCCAGTGCGATCGCACGCTTTGATTGAGTCGGCATGCCGTCTGTTTGATAAGCCTGAACAATACTTTGCAACGCCGTTTCTAACATGGGCAAGCCCGTGGTTTGAGCAGTGGCCATATCGCCTTTCAGTTGGGCACGCAACGCAGGCAATGCATCGACACGGTAAAGATTGCTAATCCCAGGGGGGAGCTGAGACCGAAAGCTTTCGGCCACAAACCGCATTCGGTTCATCACCTGTTTTTGATCGTCAGGGTCTAATAGGTTTAAGAAATTAACCACAAATACGACGCTTTCGATGCCCCGATCCAACAGCCAGTCCCGCAGGTGTTCCCGTTCCCCTAAGGTCATCAATTTGCGACCATCCAGCATCTGAATCACTAAATCTGCCGTTAGCAGTTGTTCTTTGGCCAGAGCATCTTGGGCTTCCCGATCATTGGTTCCCGGTAGGTCTAATAGCTCCACACCCGTTTGTAAAAACGGATGGGGACAGCTCACTTCTACAGACACTACGTCTTCTCGCATCCGCCGATTATCATCCAAAATGGCGTACTGCTTGAGAATATCCGTCCCTAGCTCCACAATTTCCTGGCTGCTTTGCAAACAAATGCGCGTTTGTAGCTGTGGGCCATAGCGAACGGTAATGGCAGCTCCAGTCGTCGGGATCAAATCAATGGGGAGGGCTTTTTCCCCTAGCAAAGCATTGAGCAGCGTAGATTTCCCATAGTTAAAGGGGCCGAAGATTGCAATTCTAAGGGCTGTCTTCTGGACCCTATTTACAACTGTAAGCACCTCTCGCCGCAACTCATCTGTTTCTCGAAGCTCCAACACTCCTACAGTCATCTGTAGAGTTTGGAGCAAATTACGGTAGGTATCCAGTTGAGCCATCGCCAGTATTTCGTGATATTCAGCACAGATAAAGTCATCAGAAGATCAATGACAGGGTTTGGAGAAATAACGCCTGCTTATTCAAAACGGTTTGTTTGAGATTCACTTCGATTCTAAGCCTGTGACGAGAAGTGAACGGAGCAACGGTCAGGCTCATGCCTGATATTAACGGACGAATAGATAGCGTTATTGACTTTAGTTTTCCCACTCAAAAGTCTTAATGCACGTGAACTTAGCTTGTAGCTCTACTTTTTATAAATACGATTTTAATCATGACAGCTCTGAGCTTTACGCAAAGCAGCCAAGATAGATATCTCCTCTTTTGAGCACAAAAAGCTGGGTAAATTATTTGACTCTCCAGAAATATTCACAGACCATAAGAGAGATTAAAAGTGCAAGTTCTTTTTTCCTCTCTAAAAACGTATCGTGCTTTCAAATTCAGAGGATGCTGTTCGGATTCTCAATTACATTCAACAAAAGATCAATACCAGTGAGAGTCTCAGTGATATCCAGATTCAGGGCGTAGCTAATGGATCGGGGATGCCTTAGACTTCGGAATGGTTACCCCTGGGAATAGGGAGTCAAACCGTTGATTGACCCAGGCAAGCCGCAGCATGAGTAGATGATTGAAACCATCCTCACTCCAGCGCATACCAACCCCCTTAAAGCGCTGTTGAATCAGCCACTTACAAGCACTTTCGACCATTCCTGACCCCAGCGGTATCTGTAGTTGTTCAAAGTGGCGATATTGGATGTGTCGCAGATGGCGCTGGAAATAAGCCTGTACCTGGAGCAACGTCGTAAAAGATTTGCCCGTAAACAATTGTGAGTGAATCAACATCGTCAAGGACCGCAATACTAATAGGTGTTGCCCATGTCGCAATTGGTGTCGCCAGCGCCGAAACCAGGCTTGGGCTTGAGCAGAGCGAACATCCCCAAACATCACTTTGTTGCTCGTGCAAGATGGCCTGCTGCATGAAAAAATCGAGAACTGCCACAGCACAGTGAGAGAACAAGGTGCGGTAGACTCGCCAGAAGCCTCGCCCCCATCACTCAACCAGATGACGCTTGGGGCCGATTCAAAGTCTTGTTTGCGGGCTTCGAGTTGCAGTAAGGGGATGAACTGGTCGATATCGCCCAATACTGCTACCAGTCTTCGACGCAGTAGTTGGGGGACACTCTTTTAGCTCGGGTGAGCCGTGTTCCCAGGCGGGCTAAGATAGCGACTTTAACTTCTCGCCACTGGATTTTCCCTTGGGGGTTTTCGGAGTGGGGCGAAAGGGCACCATCACACCGTCAGCAGCAATGGCCAAAGGCAGAGCAGACAACACCTCTGAAATCGCTTCACTAGGAGCCTGTTCACCTGATGCTTGAGCTTTGAGTTGAGCCTCTAGCTCCTGATAAGCTTTGTTGCCCATGACTTGCACCCAATTCCACAAGCTTGATGAACTGACGGATAAACCACTCCACTGACTCAGCATCCAACTGGCCAGTTCATAGGGCATAAATAGACTTAACAAGCAGCCTAGACGCACCAGTTCTTTACTGCTGTGCTGGTAAGAGGTAATCCCAATGGATTGGTCCAGAGGAGCTGATAGACTACCTGGACACCCTTTTGGACAACGACCCACCCGTCGCTTTCAGTAAATATTTCCCACCAGTGTCTGCATCTGACGAGATTCCCATCCCTTCGAGTGCAAGCGGGTTCCGCAGGTGCTACACCTAGGCCATTCAAATACTGTTTTGCTCGCCGTGAGAGTTCATCCTCCAGAAGCCATCGAGCCAAATACAAACCCATTTGCAGAACGATATAAACCATCTGACTCAGGCTGGGTGATTCTTTGAGTGCTTCGACCTGTTCTAGAAATTCGTGATGCTCTAGTACGGTTGGCAATTGCGATGTTAGGCTCATGACAAGTTTTTGATTCGGGTACAGGATCTATTGTCCTTGACCCGTTTTTCTTTGAGCCATACATCCCCGATTCTGTGCTTACGCCCCAGATTCATGTTTTCTCCCAATGTTGGCATGGACAATCCTACCGTCAAATCGCTGATAGCACTGGCTATGAAGTCGGTTATATCAAAAAGGTGGGTTCTCATTTATGGCAGAAGCTATCTAATGTTTTAAACACAAAAGTATCTAAAAATAACTTCAAAATTGCACTCAGTGAATATATTGGGTTACATCCATTACCCAACTTTGTTCTGTCCCCTAACACCAGTAATGAGGAATGTGTATATCAAGATTGGGGAGAGGCAGTAAATGTATCTTCCTTTTGGGGGCGGTCAACAGAATTAGCCACACTTCAGGAATGGATATTAGGTGATCAATGTAGCTTGATTACCCTGTTAGGAATTGGAGGGGTCGGTAAAACAGCACTCTCCGTGAAGTTAGCCCAACAGCTCCAAAGTCAGTTTGCCTATGTACTCTGGCGAAGCCTCAAGAATATGCCCCCGGTGATGGAGTTACTAGCAGACTTAATCCTCAACTTATGCAATCAAAGCTTACCTAAATTACCCAACACACCATCTCAACGAATTTCAGTTCTTATTCAGTATTTACAGCAACAGCGATGTCTAATCGTTTTAGACAATGTTGAAAGTTTATTTCAGAGTGGTCAATTTGGGCGTTATCAACCCATGTATGAAGAGTATGGTGAACTTCTCCAACGAATTGGTGAGGTTGCCCATAACAGTTGTCTGGTTTTGACCAGTCGCGAATTGCCAGAAGAAGTTGCCATCCAAATGGGGACACATTTACCCGTCCGTGTCTTTAAGTTAGAAGGATTAGGCACTACGGCTGCCTACGAAATTCTCAAGAGTAAAGGGCTATCAGGTTCAGCCTCAGAAACAACCTCGCTGATCGAGGCTTATCAAGGTAATCCTCTAGCGTTAAAGATTGCCGCTACATCCATTCAGGATGTGTTTTCAGGGAATGTGACTGAGTTTATTCAGCAAGGGACGATGGCTTTCAATGGGATTCGTCGGCTGTTGGATCAACAGTTTGAGCGATTATCTGCGCTAGAACGACAAGTGATGACCTGGTTGGCTATTTATCGTGAACCTGCCACTATCCAACAACTCGCTAGTGATGTTATCAGTTTGCCTTCCTTTACGACCTTGCTTGAAGCTCTGGAGTTTCTGGGTCGTCGCTCGCTGATCGAAAAAGTCTTACCGAACGAGACCCGTCCAGCTGGTTTTACATTGCAACCCGTGGTCATGGAATACGTAACCGAGAATTTAATTTCTCATGTAAGTCATGAACTCGTTGGGGATCAAATGGATGATCTGCATCAATATCCGTTGGTCCTGGTGCAATCCAAAGATTATTTACGAGAAGCTCAAATTCGACTGATTCTTAAGCCTATTTTTCGTCATCTCTTAGAAACCTATCCCAACCAAGGCCAGCTAGAACAACATCTCAAACACCTTTTAAATAGTCTGCAAACTCATGCTCAAAATAGACTCACCTATGCGGTAGGGAATATTTTGAATCTACTGCGACTTTGTCAGGCAGATTTTTGCAACTTAGATTTATCTCACTTAACGATCCAGCAGGCAGATCTACGAGAAGTCAAACTCCACCAAGTCAATTTTGCCCATGCCAACTTAGAATCAACCCTATTTTCTGAAACCCTAGGCAGTATCTTTAGTCTTGCCTATAGTCCCAATGGAAGTTGTTTGGCCGTTGCTGATACTGGGAACATCAAACTCTATGATTTCCTGCGATACCAGCATCAGCAGACCTTATCCAGTCACAAGGTGCTGATCTTATCTATCACCTTTAGCGATGATGGTTGTTTAATTGCAAGCTGTAGTGTTGACCACACCATTAAGGTTTGGAATGTTAAGTCAGGAAGTTGCATCCAGACTTTGAAAGGGCATACGGGGGCAGTGATGTCGGTGGCCTTTCAGCCTCAAACTGGGGCTGACCCAGATTATATTTTGGCCAGTGCTAGCCAAGATGGCAGTGTCAAGATCTGGAATATCAGCACTCAAGCCTGCATTCAAAGTTTGAATGCAGAAGGACAGTCCGCTCGATCCGTGACCTTCAATTCCAGTGGCGATCAATTGGCGATTGGCTATCTTGATGGTCAGGTCAGTCTTTGGCATATGTCATCCAATCGCAGACAGTGTCTGCCCCCAGACGTCACTAGTCAAGAATCTCCCCTTGCGTTTAGTCCCGATGATCGACAATTAGCTGTGGGCTATAGTGATGGGCAAATTCAGCTCTGGGATGTGTATCAAGCAAAACGGATCAGAATCCTCCAGGGCCACACAACCCAAATCTTCTCGGTGGCCTTTAGCACTGATGGCCAATTATTGGCAAGTAGTTCCGGCGACAATACCGTCAGAATTTGGGATCTGCCAACAGGTCAGTGCTTGAAATGCTTGCAAGGCCATACATCACGGGTGTCTACGGTGGCGTTCCATCCAGACAATCTGTGCCTGGCGAGTGGAAGTGAAGACTCAACGGTGCGGGTATGGGATGTGCAAACGGGACAACTGCTGAAGTGTCTGAATGGATATAACGATTATGTGTGGTCAGTGGCTCATAGTCCAACCCACACGATAGTTGCGAGTGGGAGTAATGATCGGGGGGTACGACTTTGGAATACCCAATCGGGTCAAGGTGTGCAAAATCTGGAAGGCCATTCTGGTCGGGTAAGATCAGTGGCCTACAGTGCCGATGGTCAAGTGTTGGTGAGTGCAACCTATTCTTATGAGATCAAGGTTTGGGATTCTACGAATGGGATTTGCCTAAATACCTTTCGAATGCCAGGCGAATGGTGCTGGGATATAGCGCTAAGACCCGATGGAGACGTATTAGCTGTTTCTGGTGGAGACAACAATGTCCATCTATGGAATGTTCATACTGGGGAATTGCTGAATACCCTGGTGGGAGAAGAACATTATGCGCTGGGTTTGGCCTATAGTCCTTCGGGGCAATACCTGGCTACGTCAAGATTGAATAGTGTCCAGATTTGGGATCTGGCCTCAGGCGCTTGCGTTCAAACCCTGAGTGATGAAGATTGGATCTGGTCCGTTGCCTTCCATCCCCAGGAGTCTTTACTGGTGACGGGGGGTAATGACGGAAGCGTCAAACTTTGGGATCTGGAGCAAGGTAAATGTCTCTGCCATATGAATGAGCATGCGGCCATTGTCTTGTCTGTAATTTTTAGTGCTGATGGTCAGGCTATCGCAAGTGGGAGCTTTGATCGCACAGTTCGCATTTGGGAAGCACAGACAGGGGAATGCATCCAAGTGCTGGGAGGTCATTCTGACGGTATCTTCTCAGTTTCTTTTGCAGCCGAAGGCAATATCATCACCAGTGGCGGAATGGACGAAACGGTCCGAGTCTGGAATGTGCACACTGGAACATGCTTGCACACCCTGCAGCCCCCGAAATTGTATGAAGGCATGAACATTTCAGGGGCCACTGGATTAACTGACGCTGAACGACAGACGCTCAAGATTTTAGGTGCGGTAGAACGCTAGCCCAAACAGCATTGGCAGGAAAGAACCGTTTCAACTGAAAAAGGCCTGCATTCTGAATCAACACCAGCGTTATGCCGTAGCCAATAGATTCTGATAGGCCGTCTCGATCAGCTCACAGTCGGTAGAGACGGCCTGCTCTAAATTCTCTAAGCGAGCAACTTCCGTTTGGCGATCGATCTCTCGTGAGTTTTTCTGCTCTAGGAGGTTGTCTAACTCTTGTTTGCGAGACTGGATATCCTCTTGCAAGCGCTGCATCACCTCTTGGTTGTAGGCATCAAAACAGTCTTGGACCGAGCTATAAATGGGCTGGTATTTTTCCTGGGCAATTTGGGGTAGACATTTCACAAACTCTTCTTTCGTCGCCTTGGTCAATTGTTTGCGGGCATGATCCGCTTGCAACGCCCCAATGCCTAATCCCACCAATGCAAAAGTAATCGGCCCCAACATAATGCCAAAGACGGATGAAGCAATCAGGGCAATGCCAGCAGAGGTGAAGAAGTTGAGCATAATGCTCTGGAAGTCAAACCCCGTAACGGCCATTGCCGCCCCGCCGATATTGCCAGAGGCGAGGGAGAATAAACCCATTGCCCATTTAGCCCATCCAGGTACGTTATCATTGGACTGACGTTTGGGACCGCGAGCATTCATATTTTGCCCCGTCAATTTTTCGGTAATTCGGTCGGTAATTCTGGCATAAGAGTTACCGTATTGCTCAGCACTTTTAGACAGTTCTTCGAAGGCATCTTTTAAGTCCCGCTCGGCGCGGATGCTCCAAGCAAAGAACTTATCATTGACATACTGCTGAAAGGCTTGTTGAAAAGCAGCGTTAAAGGCTTCCCGGCGTCCTTGACTAAATAGATCCAGCAACTCTAGATCAGGGGGTTGATATTTGAGGAAGTCTTGATCAAAGGTTGCCTCTAAATCGAATATATAGGTGCGAAATGAATCGGCAATCGAACGCGATCGCTGATCTCGCATCCGATGAATATCTTCTCTAAAGTTCTCACCAATTTCTTTCAAATCCTCAAATTCCGGCTCGACGGACTCAATGCGTTGCTCTAATTCCTGAACGCTCTGATCTAACAGGGGAATCCGTCGATTTGTGGCATCATGAACTCGGTTGAGAGCTTGTCGAGCCAAGGTTCGGGCTTGCCGCAATTCTGCGATCGCGCGCTCCTGAGTCAGGAACGTATTCAGTGAGGCCAAAAAGTCGGGAAATCCGGTGCCCTCTAAGTTAGCATCCGTATCTTTCACTCGCTTGCGGAGAGCCTGCAAGGCTGAAACGGGAAATACCCGCTCTTCATAGAGGTCATAGCCATCGACTTGGCAGTATTCTGCCAGGTTGGCATGAAAGACTTTATGGAGTTTGCGGGTAGCATCTTCCAATTCGTCTGGATCATCGGGGTCAATCAGACTTTCCTTAATTTGGTCCCAAGCATTAATCAAAAAGAAGATCGACAATCCCCGATCTTTAATATAGTTCTCGAGGTAGCGACGTTCAGCCAGGGTGCAAGGCTGAGTGGCTCGCAGTACAAACAGAATGGCATGACAGTTTTGGATAAAACCTAGGGAGAGATCGTTTCTGGCTTCCGTATCGTTTAAGCCTGGGCTATCGACAATCTCAACCCCTTTCTCTAACAACGGCAGCGGATACTCGACCACGGCATGGCTCACATCTGGGAAGGCAATCTGCTTTTGTTCTTCTAGCTGCTTTGCTTCTTCTGGGTCAATGGTGTAGCGGTCTTTGAAGCTAGCAAAGTCAATTTGTTCGGGGGATTTACCATCATTGAAGTGGACGGTTACAGTTTTATCGGGACCATATCGCAAGATGGTCAGCAGGGCTGTACAGGGATTGACGTCACTGGGCAGTAAGTTTTCTCCAATCAAAGCGTTGAGGAAGGTGCTTTTCCCTCGCTTCATATCTCCTAGAACCATCAACCGGAAAACTCCCTGCTTTAAGTTGCGGCAGGCGACACTCACGTCTTCAATTTCTTGTTGAAGCTGCAATGATCCAGAGGCGGATTCTCCAGCCCGTTCAGCATCTTCTAAGGTTTCGGCAATGCTGGATAGGTGGGAGGCAATTTCCTGGCGGATTTGAGAAATTCGATCTAAATCTTCCAGGAAGCTAGCGGTTTCAACGGAATTACTCATAGTGGAGGAAGGTAAGGCTGCTTTTCCAGCATACCCATCTGCACTTTTAAATCCACCGATAAGCCTGAGAGAGTCTGCCAACCCTTCACTAGGCAGACTCAAGCGATAGATGCCCTTGACTCAGGCTTTGAAGAATCTGATCAGGGTGCTCCAGTAAAAAATTAGGGGTTTTCTCCGCAAGAACTGTTCGGTCATTAAACCCCCAACAAACGGCAATACTAGTTAAACCAACCTGTTTAGCTGCCTTCACATCATTAATTTCATCACCCACATAAACCAATTCTTTAGGGTCAGTGGCCTTGAGTCTAGCCAATTTTTTTAGCGTCCGTCTCTTCCCCGATAGAATCTGACCACCATAAATAAATTCAAAGAGATGATCGATAGCATATTTCTGAAGAACATACTCAACATTCCTGCGAGAATTAGCAGTAACAATCCCTAAACGATAACCTTCAGACTTCAAATTATGGAGGGCGGTTTCGATGCCTTCGACTAACGATAAATCGTCAATACTATGAGTCAGCTCCTGCCGAAAACGCTGCAAATAGCAAAGGGATCTCCATTTGGGAATCCCTAATTCTTGAGCAATTTCTTGAATCCCTAACTTCCGCATTAGCTCGATTTGAACCGGAGATAGAGGTTCATATCGAAAATCTCTAGCTAGGCGATTGGTGGCTTCGATAAATATGCCAAGGGAATCGGCAAGGGTGCCGTCAAAATCAAAAACGATCAAGCGCATACTTCGTTATGTTCGTATCTCCATAACTTGAATTTCGATTTCATTCCACCCGATCCAATACCGTGATATTCGGGTCAATAATCTTTTTGCCAATCCCTGGAAATTTAACTGCTAAGCAGATTTTATTCCCACCTCCAAAAATATGGGTCACCTCCCCTAGTCCAAACCCGCGATGAACAAGCCGATCACCGACCGCCCAATCCATGGCATGGGTATTGGGCATCTTTTTCTTTTTAGTCCCTGGGCCCATTGCAGAATGGGGCGACTCAGACGGGATGGCCGATAAAGAATTAGTCTGTAAGAGATCTCGAGGCAGCTCTGATAGAAACAGTGAAGGCATCGCTGGCTCCCTTGAACCATAGAGTCGTCGCTCTCGTGCGTGAGAAATAAAGAGTCTTTCTTGAGCCCGAGTAACGCCAACATAGCAAAGACGGCGTTCTTCTTCGATAGCCGCAGGATCTTCTAAAGAGCGGAAATTAGGGAACAGTCCTTGTTCTAGGCCAACTAAAAAGACGATGGGAAATTCCAACCCCTTAGCTGCATGCAATGTCATCAGTGACACCGTAGTTTTTTCATCTAAATCATCTAAATCAGAGGCCAAGGCCGTATTAGCGAGAAAAGAAGGGAGAGACTCATCGGTATTCTCTTCTGCATATTGTAAAGCGGCATTTTGCAATTCCTGGACATTGCCAATTCGATCATCCGCTTCATCAGTTCCCTGATTTTTTAAGTCCCGAACATACCCCGAATCTTCTAAGATCCCCTGGATAATATTGGCTGCAGATTGGGTTTCCACCTGCCCTTGCCAATGCCGCATCATTTCCACAAACTGCAAAATTGGCTTGGCGCTACGAGCAGCTAAGGTTTTGACTGCCGTCTCTTCTGTCAGCATTTCCCATAAGGGCACTCCTAGCTCCTGGGCTGCATTCATAAGGCGATCTAAGGTGGTTTTGCCAATCCCTCTGCGGGGTGTATTAATCACCCGTTTGAGGCTGACCGTATCAGCCGGATTAACAATTAAGCGTAAATAGGCAAGAACATCTTTAATTTCCCGGCGATCGTAGAACTTCAGTCCCCCGACCACCGTATAGGGAATACTCCAACGGACTAAGCCCTCTTCAAAAGCCCGAGATTGAGCATTAGTTCGATAGAGAATGGCAAAATCGCCCCAGCTCAGTTCGGGGTGGGATTGCTCTAGAGTCCGAATCTGCTGCACGACAAAATCGGATTCATGCAGCTCGTCATCCGCCCGATAGCAGTAGATGGGTTCTCCCGCACCCCGAGTCGGCTTAAGAATTTTGTCGATGCGTTCTGTATTGTTATCGATGAGTTCATTGGCCACTTGGAGGATGTTTTCGGTAGACCGATAGTTCTCCTCTAGCTTCACCATCGTCCGCGTGTCATCATCCGGCAGGCCATCGCCAAAATCCTGCTGAAATCCCATCAGGATTTTGAAATCTGCTGCCCGAAAGGAGTAAATGGACTGATCAGCATCACCCACTACAAAGATAGAGCGATGCTCCCAATCCTTAAAGTTGCGGGTATCGGTGCCGTTGGTCGCTAGTAACCGCAGCAAATCATACTGGGTGCGGTTAGTATCCTGGTATTCGTCCACCAGCATATGGCGAAACTGCTGGTGCCAATAGCCCAGAACTTGGCCGTTCTGTTTTAGCAGCTGCACCAGCACCCGAATCAGATCATCAAAGTCCAGGCCGTTATTGGCAGCTAGGGAATCTTGATATTTGCTGTAGACCTGGGCTACCACGCGACCGCGAAAATCCTGTTGATTGGCTTCTAGCTCTTGGGGGTTCCAGCCTTGGTTTTTAGCATTACTAATAGCAAAGCGGACGGAACGAGGCTGGAATTTACGGTCGTCGAGATTGAGCTGATTGACCACAATATCTTTGATCAGACTCTGGACATCTGATTCGTCAAAGATAGAGAAATTACGCTGCCATTTACGGCCCTTCTCATCCTGGTACTTCTCAATTTCCATCCGTAACAGGCGGGCACAAAGACTATGGAATGTGCCAATCCAGAGAGGTTTGGTAATGGTTTTGTAGACTTGCGATCGCAACTTTGTCTGCTGCTGAGGTGCTAACAATTCTAGGGCTTTGCCGTGATCCTGCTGGGCCAGCTGTTCCGCAAATAATTTCTCAATCCGCTCCTTCATTTCCCGAGCCGCTTTATTCGTAAAAGTCACAGCCAGAATATTTTCGGGATTAACCTGATGGCGCATCACCAAATTAGAGATGCGATAGGTCAAGGCTCGAGTTTTACCCGATCCAGCCCCCGCTACCACCAACAGCGGACCACAGAAGTGTTCCACTGCCTGTCGCTGGGAAGGATTGAGATGACTTAAAAAGTCAGGAATAGCAGACATAAAAAATCAAGGAGAAGAATTCAGAAGTATCGTCTTTAGCAGAGATGTTATGCCAATGGAATTGAGTATTCGAACAATCTCTGTGCCCACCATACGTGATTCCAATAGAAACGCAAGTTAGAAAAAATTATAAAGTTAGAGAATAAAGGGCAAGAGTAGCGCCTTATCCTACCCACAAAGCCGCGAGAAACAACCAAACCATAGCCAAATCTCTCCTTAACCCTAAGGAATCTCTAGTCGTCCCTTTTTGATGAATTGCTACAAGGCATACCCTCCTCTAGGGCTGTCTAGGACACCCACTGAAGAGATAAGAACACATCATCAACACTCCAGGGAATGATAGATGATTCTTCCTCCAATACCCATGCAGCATTAAGGCAACGGTATAGGCTACTAAACGCCACCGATCTAGCTCAATAACTCAACACTTGAATAACAGGACCGGAACTGGGAAGGTTACCTGAACTAACCGTTAGACCACTCCCACCAGATCGTCGAATGGTAGCCCCTTGCATCAGGGAAAGAAACGCATCCACCGACTGCAGGTCACAGGAACTTTCGTCAGCAGCAGCCGTTTTGTAATGGGTCGGAATCACCATTTTAGGGTTGAGGGCTTGAACCGCAGCCTTTGCCTCTTCTGGGTTATAAGCTTTTGCACTGCCACCCACGGGAATCAGTAGCACATCCGGCCGCCCCATTAGGATCTTCTGGTCTACACTAATGGGAGAGGCAATACCGCCTAAGTGAACCACATTTACCCCCCCTTGAATCCACTTCCAAGCCACATTGGTGCCAAACCGATAGCCGTTGACCCGATCATGGAGCGTCCGTATACCTTGGAACTGCAAACCGTTGGTTTTATAAGCCCCCGGTTCAAACAATAACTTGGGTCTTCCGGGTAAACCTTCAACCACCCCTTCATCCAGCAGTCGGCTACTAATAAGAACAATATTGGCCGACGTTTGGGGTGACGGATATTTAGCCGTACAACCCGCAGGACGGAAAGGATTGACCAATACCTGAATACCGCTGCCTGAGAATAAGAAACAAGTATGGCCTAGCCAACGAATGCTCAGAGAGCCTGCGGCTTGGGCGGATGAAGACTGCCAATGGGTGGCAAGACCAGTTCCCAAGCTGGTGATCAATCCTGCTTGCACATAGTGCATGAAGCGGCGACGGTTCATAGTTCTCTGTGATGTATCCCTGAATGTATGTCCTGTGAAACCCGATCAGTATTAGCCATCGGTAGGAAGGTGGCTCAGAAAATTCTTGAGCAGTTGTTTCCCAGATGTCGTCAAAATACTCTCTGGGTGAAACTGGACGCCTTCAATGTGAGGATAGTTCCGATGACGCACCCCCATAATCGTGCCGTCCTCAGTCCAAGCCGTAATCTCTAGGACCTCTGGACAGGTTTCCTTCTCTATCACCAGACTATGATACCGAGTTGCGGTAAAAGGATTATCTAACCCGGAAAAAACCCCCGTGGATTTATGACGGATAGGGGATGTTTTACCATGCATCAGCACTGGGGCAGACACAATATCGCCACCAAACACTTGGCCAATACTCTGATGGCCTAAACAGACTCCCAAGATCGGTACGGTTGCACCCAATTGCTCAATCAGCTCTAGAGAAATTCCAGCATCTTGAGGCCGTCCCGGCCCTGGAGATATAACGATTGCATCGGGCTGGAGCTTCTCAACTTCGGCTAGGGTAATCTGATCATTGCGAAAAACCTGAATATCTTGGGCCACTTCAAATTCAGTGGCGAGTTCTCCCAAATACTGAACCAGGTTGTAAGTAAAGCTGTCGTAATTATCAACAACCAGTAGCAAGGCTTGCGCTCCTGTCCCAAGAGAAAGTTATCTCTCCAACTTAGCGTGTTTATCCTACTTTGCAGCTATAAACCTGACTGCAAACAGCGCTGTCATCACATCAAAACGCGTTTTAAGCCTGAAAGAGAGCTAGAAAAGGCGGAATAATTAGAAATGCAGCAATCACCACTGCTGCCATTGCTGATACTAAAACAGCTGCGGCTGCACAGTCTTTGGCTATCTTGGCCAACTCATGGTAAGTCCGCTCCACTGTTAGATCAACAACCGCTTCCAAAGCGGTATTTAGTAACTCCATGACCAGCACTAAACCACTGGTCAAGGCAATCACAGCCAATTCTACAGGTTCAAGATGAAGGGACAACCCCATACTTAAGGCCACACTACCGATCACGGTATGAATCCGAAAGTTACGCTGAGTTTGGAAGGTATAACTCAATCCGGCCCAGGCATATTTAAAACTCACAAATAGATTATGAGCGACTTTGAATGACAGCTCACGCTTAAGCCGCGCTGGTTCAGGCTCAGTGCTACTTTGTGAAGAGATTATAGATTTATTTGACATAAATTTAATCTTTTTAACGATTCTACACTACGACCGCAAAGGGCATGGCTGCAATAAATCTGAAAGCGATGGGTCTGAATCAAGGATTAAATTGTCTATTGCTTAATCAGAGAAGTATTTCTCACTCACTATGGTTTAGGTTACCCACAGTTCTAACAAACTCTTCTAGGTCTAGCTAGTTGCTGCCGATACATTCGTGAGATTGATTAATGATTGCTGCTGCGCCAACATATTTTGGAGGCATTCAGGGGTCGGGTGATCCCACCCCAATAGATGCAACAATCCATGGGTCGCTAACCAAGCTAGCTCCTGCTGTAAGGGATGCTGTTGCTCTTGTGCTTGCTGCGCTGCAGTCTCTACCGAAATAATGATGTCGCCGAGCTCCACAGGCATCTCTGACCACAAATCTATCGGCTGATCGGTTAAGTCAAGGGTTGCAAAGGCCAGCACATCTGTGGGGCGATCTAGGTGCCGATAGGTTGCATTCAAATTCTGGATCGCCGCGTCATCCGTGAGCAGTAGGCTCAATTCATAGGTTTGGATCGGAGAAATACCAGGCTGCAAATACTCAAACCAGTGCTGAAACCAAGATTGCCAGGTCACAGCTGTAATTTGATGGGCTTGTTTAAGCACATTCTCTACTAACGAAGATGGGATGGCTCTGTCTTCAAGATCCCACTGAATATGGACGTCAACTTGCATGTGGTTTGAGACGATTCGCTAACGAGTCAGATAGGACAGCCCAATCAACAAGGCTAATACCCCCACTGTAGTTAGTCCAAATTCCAGCAACGACCGTCTGCCTTTACGAACCATGTTCCTCATCGCTAACTTGGTGTAGCTATCTGTAGGTTTAGATGCAGGAGCGACATCATTTGTAGGCGCAGCTGGCCCGACACTGGTCACGTCGGCAGGGTTGGTGCTAGTTTCATCCTTTACGGAAGGGTCAGAACTCATGATTCAGAGGTGCAAATAACAACGCAGGAGAGAGATACAAACCCTCATTTGAGAGCCAGACTATCTCCATACCTCTAACTGTAAGTCATCCTTATTGAAGCAAGCAGACCTTGATCTAATAGATTTAAGAAACAACGCGCCCTAGGCAAAGGCATGAGGGCAGGAGAGGAGGCATCGATGCTGTCTCCTTTCGTTTGTTTCGTTCACTCAGGCTGTCACACCTTGCGCCATGAGGCTGTTCAATAGGCCTTGAAAGAGTAAAAGGCCATCGGTATAGCCCAAGGTCGGATCAGAGGCTCGCTCGGGGTGAGGCATCATGCCAACCACATTACCTTGTCGATTACAAATACCGGCAATGTTCTCCACCGAGCCGTTGGGGTTGGAATCTGGCATAATTTCACCATTGGGCTGACAATAGCGGAACAGAATTTGCTGATTGGCTTGGAGCTGCTTGAGCGTCTCTGGATCGGCATAGTAACAGCCTTCACCATGGGCAATGGGCAAGGTAATTACCTGCCCCACTTGATAGGCTTGGGTCCAGGGTAAGTCCGTTCTTTCTACTCGTACAGGAATGCGATCGCAAATAAAATGCAGATCTCGATTTCGGACTAAGGCCCCTGGCAATAACCCTGATTCCGTCAGCACCTGAAACCCATTGCAAATTCCCAAGACCAGCTTGCCCTGCTCGGCATGAGCCATGGTGGCCTGCATAGCCGGTGAAAACCGGGAAATAGCCCCACAGCGCAGGTAGTCCCCGTAGCTAAACCCACCGGGTATAACCACAACATCTAAATCACTAATATCTGTTTCTTGATGCCAGACCATACGAGTGGGCTGTTTGAGCAAATCGCGAGTGACCAATACGACATCGCGATCGCAATTTGATCCCGGAAATACCAGCACACCGAACTTCATTTGGTTGCTCCTGTGGGGGTCAATCGCAGATCAAAACGATAATTTTCAATCACTGGATTGGCTAGAAGCTGATCACACATGCGATCCACCTGTTGACTAGCCGCGTCCTCATCATCGGCGGATACCGTTAGCTCAATATATTTACCAATCCGAATCGGGCCTACGTTGTCATATCCTAGTTGCTTAAACCCCGTTTGGACCGCTGTGCCCGCAGGGTCTAAGACTGATGGCCTCAAAGTCACATAAATTTTGGCCTGATAGGTTTGTGTCACGATTCCCACATGCATAGCGTTCCTCTTGAATGTACCTGATCCAGGGCACAAACAGACTAGAGAAGAATGGTCTTTCTGAACGTTCTAAGGAGTCGGGTCAGGGGTCCATTGAGGATAGGTGAGAAACGGAACTTCCACTAACGTTCCGATTCCGGTTCCTACCGAAACTTGAGCGCCTGCATCCCCCGCTTTTGTTTTGACATAGCCTAACCCCACAGGACCCTCAGCAGTCTCAACCAAACTCGTCAATACCCCCACCTTTTTGTCTTCAAGCGTGATGGGCGTATCGACAGAGACAGATTCACTGAGCTGAATCCCCCAGAGTCGCTGTTTGACGCCTTGATAAGTGTTGAGTCGAGCAATCGTTTCTTGGCCGATATAGCACCCTTTGTCAAAGGAAATAGTCTGCCAAAGTCCGGCTTCTAAAGGATTAAAGTCTTCTGTTAACTCAGCGCCAGGCTTCGGTCGCCCTTCCGTTACTCTTAACTGTTCCCAAGCCTTTTCCCCCAAGGGACAGGCACCCTGTTCCGTTAAGGCTTGCCATAGCTCAGCCCCCACTTTAGTATCGGCAAACAGGGTATAGCCCGGTGTTGTCAACCCACTACCTGACGCAACACGAACAGTATGGCCTTTTATTTGAGTTGTAATGTGATGATGAGGAGATTCAGGCAGGTCTGAAATTCCTAGTTTGTGCAGGATTCGTGAACTTTCAGGTCCCAATAGGCTAAAAGTAATCGTTTGGGCCGTAATATCTGCAATCTTGACCTTGTCTCCAAAGAAGATATAGCGATCGCACCAGCTCATCAATTGTGCTCGTCGAGTGGGAGAGACCAGCAGCACAACAGCCTCTTCCGTCACGTATGCACTCACCAGATCAATCGTGCGAGCCGTGGATGTTACAAACACGCTTTCACAGCCTTCACCTGGCTTCAGAGTTTTGAAAGTATTGGTGGTCTGGTTATGAAGAAAAGACAGTCGATCCTGATCGGTGAACTGTAGACGCCCCCAATGGGTACGATCCCAGAGGGCTGCTCCATCTTGAGCCGCCTTTAAGGCGGATTCATCATTGCCAAAACTGAGGATGGAACCCTGATCCTCAGCCCACACTGCTCCTTTTCGGCGTTGACAGTTCTGTAAGGTCTCTGACATTGCGGCGTTTATCCGTTATTCCTGGGGCAAGGTTGATTTTATTCTTTTCGTGAAGCAGGAGGACTAAATCCCTAGGGTTGTTTACAGTTCATGAAAGAACGCAAAAAAAGATTTCTTTTTGCTAAGAAATCTAACACAAACCCCTACTGGCGGCCCTTTATTCGTGGCGATTAGCTGAAACAATTCTGTTCTATGAGATGATGATTGCCAGCATTATCTTTTCATTTATTCTATTACCCCTAGCTTCCAGCCATTTTACAGGGGACCCTAAGATTTGAGAGGAGATTTATATCAATGACAATGGACTTGGTCACACATGGTGGCGACCCCTTTGTGGGGGATCTCGCTACACCTGTTAATAGTTCTGGGATTGTAAAAGCCTGGATCAATAACCTACCGGCTTACCGTAAAGGCATGTCCGCGAATGCTCGGGGTTTAGAAATTGGGATGGCCCACGGCTATTACCTCTACGGTCCCTTCGCAACTTCTGGCCCGATTCGAGGCACTACAATGTCTCTTGTATCAGGTGTTCTGTCGGCAAGCGCTGTTATTATCGTCTTATCTGTTGCGATTCAGATCTATTCCAGTGTTTCTTCAGCTAAACCTCATCCATCCGTAACAACAGCGGATCCTGGTAGCGACTTCGCAACTAAAGAAGGTTGGAGCGCTATTGGTAGCGGCTTCCTCATCGGTGGCTGTGGTGGTGCTGTCATCGCTGGCGTTCTTTCCTATGCGATTGCTATCTTCGCAGGCTAAGGATTTACCCTCTTAACCGTAGCCGTCAATCACTGAATTCAAAGATTGATTCAGCGACCTGAACCCCTTTCTATCTTTTTCAGAGAGGGGTTCTCTTCTGAACAAGTACTCTTATACACTCGCAATAGTCGGGATCAAAGATTGGCACAGAGTTAGGGGATCAACACCTAATTCTGTTCGTTGGTGAGCAGCAAATAATCCCGCCTGAGCATGCCACCAAATACCACTACACACCCTCTCACTGAGGGACGGCTGATCTCGTTGCTGGCTCAAGAGTCCTGCCAAAATACCCGTGAGCACATCTCCGCTGCCCCCACGAGCTAGGGCTGGGGTACTGTCAGGATTAATCCAGACTGGACCTTGTGGAGGGGCTAGCATCACCCTTGCCCCTTTGTACACGATATAAGCATCACTAGACTGGGCTGCTTGCCTGACCATCGACAGCATGTCCTGAGATGGCTGAGCCGGGAACAAGCGCTTAAATTCGCCTGGATGGGGCGTCAGAATCGTGGGGGCTGATCTGGCTTTCAGAGTCTCCACGGGCTGATGCTGTGCTAAAAGATTGAGGCCATCGGCATCAATCACGAGGGGGCAGGTACTGGTCAACACCTCCCTCAAGATGGCATCCGTTTCCGTTGTCACACCAGGACCATAGGCAATGACGTCAAAGGAGTCCAAGGATACTTCTGGAGACAGACTTGCGATCGCACCGTGTTCCGTCTCCGGACAGCCAATCACCAAAGCCTCTGGCACAGATTGCAACACCAGCGGCTTCAAAGAGGCTGGCACAGCAATCGTCATCATTCCCACCCCTGTCGCCCTTGCTCCCAAAGCAGAAAGGATAATGCTCCCCGCATATTTTTGTGAACCGCCAACCAATAGGCAATGTCCTTGCCGATATTTATGGGTATTGGGATGGCGCTGGGTGGGCAATCCTTGCCTTGCCATCACCGATGTAATTCGGCGAATATCGGGCACCTCACCTAAAACAGCGTTGATATCCGCGATGGGGATATCAAAATCAATCAGCTGCAGATCACCGTTGTAAGGCAAGCTCTGGTCTTGGAGCAAACCTAACTTCCACAACCCCAGGCATAGGGTATAGGTGGCATTAATGGCTGTACCTAGAACCGCTCCAGTATCGGTGTGTATGCCAGAGGGCAGATCAATACTGATAACAGGCTGCGACCAGGTGTTGAGTTGGTGTATCAGATCTGCGATCGCACCTTCAATCCCTCGTTTCAGTCCAAACCCAAACAAGCCATCTACAATCACATCACAGGATTGCAACACTTCGACGCCCTGGCCAATCTCCACTCCTAGAGAAGCAACATACTGGGCATACTGTTCAGTTAAGTCTTTTGATCGAGGCAGCGGACGACAAAGGCGAATCTCATACCCCTGAAAATAAAGCTCACGGGCCACCACAAAAGCATCGCCACCATTATGCCCTGGCCCCGCCAGAATCCCAATTCTGGGCATGACTTCATAAGGATAAAGGGTCTGAATGCGTCGCGCAATCAGACCCCCTACTTTCTCCATAAGAGCGGAAACAGGCATCCCCGCCTTAAAGATGCGTGATTCAATTTTTCGCATCTGCTGAGCAGTCACCACAGTTTTTTGAATCTGGGTGAAACGCTCATTAATGTGTTGTTCTAAATTTTTATCCTGCATCTCCCGTCAGGATATGCAACAGTGCATGAAATCCAATTATGTTAACGAGAGAGGTTGAGCAACCCGAATCCGAGTGACGTAGACTTTCGCCTAACATTAGCCTCAACCCAGCGTCTTCTATCCCTTAGTAAGGGAAGAACAAGATATCTGGGAAAAAGCGATTTAGCTCAACCAAGAACCCTGCTGTCAGGGTAAAAAAGATAAAAGCAATCACAGGAGCCGTACTAAAAAACTTCATAAAATCTTTCTCCGAATCAATTTTGAGTGGGCCATCAGCCCATGCATTTAGCGAGGTGAGACCGTAACATCAGAATCTGGGACAGTCAACTTACCAGAAGTGACTTCTCCAAGAGCTTTAACGGGCCAAGCTAACGCAGCAATAGTGGAAGAAAGAGCCAAAGGCACATCAATAATGATTTCGCCCATTGCGGGGTTCTTAGGATTCTTCTTACGGTTAGCAATTTGGTAGTTGCGGCTAGCATTACCAATACCACCAGCGATATAGATGAATAGCAGACCGGGGATCAAGAAATCACCCGCACGGCTCCAAGGACCACCCGCAATAATTCGAGGTAAACCATCTTCTGGACCACACAAAGCGCTGCTATACATTTCAAAACGCTTTTGACCCGAGTTAGGATCACCAGTCGTATTACGAGCTTTAGCAGCCCGCTCCTGGAATTTGGGGGACTCACTACAGGGAACGAGTCCACCAATATCAGCAGAGGCTGGAGGGACAACACCAAGCCAGAGTGTCATTACGAGAAGGACAGCAAACAATCGACGCATAGAAATTGTTTCCCTTATAACGAAACAAGAGTTTTTACGTAACAAAAAGCATTAACTTTTTGCCAGCGTAGACGCATAGACTTAAGAAGCAATCATACTCTTTGAGTGGGGTCTTGGTAAAGAATTGAGGCCCCTAAATACACGCATACACCATCAAAAAGTTACCAGTTTATGGCAACAGTTTTAGCAATTGAAACGAGTTGTGATGAAACTGCCGCCGCAGTTGTAAAAAAACGTCACATTTTAAGTAATATTGTTGCATCCCAAATCGACATTCACCGTCCCTATGGAGGGGTGGTGCCAGAGGTCGCCTCTCGCCACCATGTGGAGTCCATTAATGATGTCGTTAGCGAAGCCTTATCCCAAGCCCAGATAGATTGGCCAGATATTGATGGGATCGCTGTTACTTGTGCCCCGGGGCTGGTGGGCGCTCTGCTGGTTGGATTAACTGCAGCCAAGACCTTAGTCATGCTGCACGATAAACCTCTCATTGGGGTTCATCACTTGGAAGGGCATATCCATGCCTCCTATCTTCAGAATCCTGATTTAGCCCCCCCTTTTCTTTGTTTATTGGTGTCCGGTGGCCATACCAGTCTGATTAAAGTTGAAGACTGTGGTCTATACCGTACCCTGGGTCAAACCCGAGATGATGCAGCGGGAGAAGCTTTTGACAAAGTGGCCCGTTTGCTAGATCTGGGATACCCTGGCGGCCCTGTCATTGATCGCATTGCCAAGTCCGGCAATCCTAAGGCGTTTGCCCTCCCTGAGGGGAAAATTTCTCTACCAGAAGGTGGCTTTCATCCCTATGACTCCAGCTTCAGTGGCTTAAAAACAGCCGTTCTCCGCTTAGTGGAATCCTTTCGCCAACAAGGGAACGACGTGCCCGTCGCGGATATTGCAGCCAGCTTCCAACAAACGGTGGCTCAAGCCCTGACTCGACGAGCCATCAAATGTGCCTTGGACTACGGCTTATCCACTATTGCTGTTGGCGGTGGCGTTGCCGCCAATAGTGCCTTACGCCAACAACTATTAGCCGCCGCTGAAGACAAAAAACTACAGGTCCTGTTTCCACCCTTATCTCTTTGTACAGACAATGCCGCGATGATCGCCTGTGCAGGCGCAGAACACTTGGATCGAAGCCATACTTCAGCACTTACCCTGGCAGCATTATCCCGCATGCCCATTTCTAAAGTGATGGAATTATACCCAGGGTCATCCCCAATGCACCCTCCTTTGGAGCTTGACGCTGAATGAATCTGATCGTAGTGGGGTCAATCGCTAGCCTAATCGCTGGGTTGGCAACAGGCATCGGTGCATTACCCGTATTATTCGTCAAAACCCTGACGGATCGTTTGCAAGGTATTTTTTTGGGCTTTGGCGGTGGGGTTATGTTGGCCGCCACTGCCTTTTCCCTGATTGTGCCGGGAGCAGACCTGGCTATGGGTCAAGGTAATACTGAAACCCAAGCAGCTTTAATTATGGTGCTGGGTATTTTGCTGGGAGGTGGGTTCCTCTGGCTAGCCCACAACAACTTTCCCCACGAACACTTCTTCAAAGGTCAAGAAGGCCCGTCAACCCCTAACTTGGCTCGCATCTGGCTATTTGTGGTCGCCATAACCCTGCACAATTTCCCGGAGGGGATGGCGGTGGGGGTAGGTTTTAGTGGCGGCTCTTTATCCAGCGGCATTGCTCTTGCCATTGGCATCGGCTTGCAAAATATGCCCGAAGGACTGGTGGTAGCCGTCGCTCTGCGGTCCCTTAACTATTCATCCCTCTATGCCCTAGGCGTTGCCTGTCTCACCGGCTTAGTCGAGCCCATAGGTGGTGTTGTGGGGGCTAGCATTATTAGCCTGGCTCAACCCCTTTTGCCCTGGGCAATGGCATTTGCAGCAGGCGCAATGCTGTTCGTTATCAGTGACGAAATTATCCCCGAAACTAGCCGTAAAGGCATTCAACAGGAAGGGACCCTCGGAATCATGCTGGGATTTGTGGTGATGATGTATTTAGATGTTGCTCTAGGGTAATCGGTTGAGAACAAGAGCCTAGGGTTTACCTTCTGGCTAAAGCCGTTATGCAACGAGGGGAAAGGCAGCAGCCAAAGACCAGCCAAAAAATAATGCACTGCCAATTCCATAGCTCCAAGCATTCTTCACATAAGCAGCCACAAAAGAGAGGATGCCGAAAAAGATCGGGAAGATAGGCAACAGCAGAAAAATAAATCCCAATTGAGGAATCAGACTGATCGTCCAGACTAATCCGGCAATCAGCACCACGGTTTGACCTAGCCACCATAAAAGACGCTTGCTGATTCCGATCTCCTGTTGGGCAATACCTGAAGCCAAGAACCAAGGTAAACACGCTAATGACAATAGCGGCCAGAGCTGCAAACGGGCAGGGATAAGCCACCACTGCACCCAGACCACCTGCGCCATGGCCCCAAAGGCAAACCACAAGAGAATAAACACCAGCATTCCTGTTCCTACGGTTCTAGCGGGGGAAAACTGACCGTATCGGCGCTTTTTGATCGGCCATAACCCTTGTACCCCTATCCAAATCAGCCCACCCAAACAGAACCAAATGCCTAGCGCTCCCCCTACTTTTAGGCCACCCAAATTTTCTAACTCTACTCCCCGGCTAATTAGGCTAACCCCAGCAGTGGCAGCTAGGGGGGCAGCCAGTAACCCTCCCCAGTTTTGCCAAGGTTTTAGGAATGCTTGCTGGACGGCTGGCGCAGCAAACCAAGGGACAATGGCAGCAAGGGCCATCAAACCACCGATCAGGTGTAAGCCATACCAGCCTATACGTCGGTCCATATAGCTGCTGGTCTTAAATTGGTTAAAGGTTTGGTTTAGCCACTGAAGAGCACTTTGATGGCTAATATCGCTAAACAAGATGGTAATGTGCTCAACTTTAGGCACAACAATCAGCTTTCTTCCCCTGCCCTCGGCTAAGTTTTGATTTTTTCCCCCAGCCGTTTGCAGCAGTTTGCGAGCGCTCTCTACAAATTGACCTTCTCCACTGCCCACTTGAAGCTGTAAGTTAGCGGGTTTATCAGCCGTCACCTCTGCTCGAGTCGGTGAAATGGCAATGGTAGCGTCGAAGCGATCGCGTTGTTCAATACTGGCCGTCATCACCGCACTACTTCCCATGGAATGTCCCAAAATCGCTAGTCGCTCTGGATCAACTTCGGGCTGTTCAGTCAAAGCCTGATAAGCAACCTCCAAATCAGGTTGCAGAGTCTCCATGTTCAATGGGGCAGGATTGGCACCATGACCACTAAAATCCCACAAGAGACTGCCATAGCCTGCCTGGGCAAAGGTGTAGCCATATCCCAACATCAATTGCTTAGACCCCGCAAAGCCATGGGCAATTAAAACCCCAGGTACCGGATCGCTATTTTTTGGCGCAATGAAGATCATGGGAATATCATTCGCTGTCAAGGAACGAACCACCAGCCCTGAGCGAGCTTTGAAAACGCCGAGCCAAGAGATTGCAATAAGTATAATTGCTGTAACTAACACCAAAAAACGCTGACGATTCATAAAAAATTGAAGAAAGAACTGATAAACATGGACATTTATTCCGTCTATACCACTGTGTTAGAGTTTTTTCTCCTATAATGTGCTGAGTCTCTGATCCTATGGAATGACTCAGTGTCGAACCCCATAGCCAATTATTGAAGAAGACTTGTACTTCTTGAGAAGGGATACACACAACATCGGCTAACGAAAGAGGAAATAATGGCAAAAGGTAAAGTAAAGTGGTTCGACGCCCAAAAAGGATACGGTTTTATCGAACAAGAAAGTGGTGGGGATCTATTTGTACACCATTCAGCACTCAGTGAAGAATCTTTAGCAGAGGGCCAAACGGTTGAATTTGAAGTGGGCGAAGGCCGCAAGGGTCCTTGCGCTGTAAACGTCAAGACAGTATAGATTCTAAGCGAATAGAAAGGAGAAGGCTGTACAGCCTTCTCCTCTTGAAGATATACATTTAATTTAATCTGTCGGATTGCCTTTTATCTACAATGGCTAGATAAAGACTTATGAATCTGGCCTCTTTTCTGTTTATGTCAATTAGCCATAGCAAAAGTCCTCTGCAATTCTGCAGAGGACTTTTGCTATGGCTGTTACGCGAGACTCTAAACTTTAGCTTCTTCTTTTACCAGTTTGTCCCACCCTAAATCCTTGAGAGAGTTATTCCGACGCAGCGGGCGAGTAACCAGCTCTAGGATGTCTCGGGCATTTGTAAATCCGTGAATCTGAGCAAAGGTAAACTCCACAGACCACTTGGTATTAATACCGCGTGCTTCTAGAGGATTGGCATGGGCCATCCCAGTAATCACCAAGTCAACATCATGCTCATAAATGCGCTGAACCTGATTGTAGTTATCGGGCTTTTCGACAATCTTGGGCATGGGCACACCCATATCAATACAGGTCTGCTCAAGGAACTTCAGCTCTGCCCCTTGATAGCGCTTGTCCATGTAAGGAATGCCGATTTCAGGGCAAGTCATACCACAACGGATCAAGAAGCGGGCCAGGGAAACTTCCAGTAAGTTATCTCCCATAAAGAAGACCGATTTCCCACGGATAATCTCAAGATAGTCTTCTAGGTTGGCCCAAATTTTGGCTTCGCGTTCTTCTAATCCTTTAGGTTCAACATCCAGCACTGAACATATCTTTTCAATCCAAGCGCGGGTTCCATCAGGACCAATCGGGAATGGTGCGCCGATTAGCTTACACTTGCGTCGTCGCATTAAAGTGGTCGCTGTACGGCTGAGGAAAGGATTAACGCCTGCCACATAGTAGCCTTCATCAATAACGGGTAATTCAGTAAATCGCTTAGCGGGGAGCCAGCCATTGACTTTAATCCCTTGCTTCTTCAGTTCCAATGTCAGCTGGGTCACCACTGGATCAGGCAGGGAACCAAACATAACCAGCGGCGCATGATCGTGGTATTCAGACTCTTCAGCGACAACCTCTTCTTTCTTCTTACCGAAATTAAGGAGAGAGGTAATGGCGTTGCCACGCTCTTGTTTCTCGGACTCCTCAACCACTGCATTGCTCTTAGGACAGCGATGGGCCATTGCCGCTAGAACGGTGTCTTCCCCTTGGGTAAAGGCATAGTCCAGGCCGTTAGCTCTGGCAACCACGATAGGAATATCAATTTCACTTTCTAGACGAGGAGCCAACCCTTCGAGATCCATTTTGATGATCTCGGTGGTGCAAGTCCCAATCCAAACAATCACACTGGGGTTGCGATCGCGTTTGATTTGCATGCACAACCGCTTTAGTTCCTCATAGTCATTGAGCTTGGCGGAAATATCTCCTTCTTCCAGCTCAGCCATAGCATAGCGAGGCTCTGCAAAGATCATCACACCCATAGCATTTTGTAAGAAATAGCCACAGGTTTTGGTGCCAATTACGAGGAAGAAACTATCTTCAATTTTCTGATAGAGCCAGGCTACGCAGCTAATGGGACAAAAGGTATGGTAATTCCCAGTTTCGCACTCAAAATCGAGAGCTTGTGGTTGAGCGTCAGCAAGCGTCATAGTTATTAAATCCTTTTCTCAGTTCGGCAGCTATTTAGGGGAGAAACGAGATCACTGCAAGCCATCCCAGCTCACAGTGACCAAATGGCGATTAAACCATCATCAGATCAAGTTCTTCTTCCTCAGTTTTAGGCTGAGTGGGATTGAGGTAGAAATCAGATAGCAGCGCAAAGAGTTCGCGATCTTGGGCATCTTCAGGCACAACACCTTCAGGACCAGCCAAGATTTGATCAGCAATATTCAGGTAATAGTTACAAACGGGCTCTAGGGAGGGATCACTCTCTGCCATTTCGAACATGGTTTTGCCTTTCACCCGAGACACGCGAATGTCTTCAATTAAAGGCAAAATTTCTAACACAGGCATAGGGACCGAATCAATATATTTGTCGATTAAGTCACGCTTGGAGGTGCGGTTGCCGATCAACCCTGCAAGGCGAAGGGGGTGAGTCCGAGCCTTCTCCCGAACAGAAGCCGCAATCCGATTTGCTGCGAATAAGGCATCAAAACCGTTATCAGTAACGATCATGCAGTAGTCCGCATAGTTAAGAGGCGCAGCAAATCCACCGCAAACCACGTCACCCAAGACGTCAAACAGAATGACATCATATTCATCAAACGCATTGAGTTCCTTGAGAAGCTTGACCGTCTCTCCAACGACATAACCGCCGCAGCCTGCACCCGCAGGGGGACCACCCGCTTCTACACAGTCGACCCCACCAAATCCCTTGTAGATGACGTCTTCAGGCCAGACATCTTCATAGTGGTAGTCTTTCTCTTGCAGCGTGTCGATGATGGTTGGAATCAAGAAACCCGTCAAAGTGAAGGTGCTGTCATGCTTAGGGTCACAGCCGATTTGTAGAACTTTCTTGCCTCGCTTGGCTAGGGCAACTGAAATGTTGCAACTGGTTGTAGATTTACCAATTCCGCCTTTTCCGTAAACTGCAAGTTTCACAGTGGGTATTCTCCTAATGGTTGTGATTGAAGCAGCGAGCACCGAATGTTTTTGATTCAGTCAGTCGCAAACGCCAGATGTATTAACTGAAGCTCTGAATGAATTATTGTCCATATCTAGGCGATTGGAAAGGAGTTAAAGTCTTCAAAATGAGATTAAAAGGCTTATTTTTAGGATTTATTAAATTAAAATCAATAATAATTCCCCTAAAACAGATATCAATCAATATTTAAATCCAAAATTATATTTTAACTTTTTAATTTATAAAAATAGTTACAACAGACAAAAAATTAAATTGCCATAAACTTGCGAATCGAATAAAAAAATTCACCTAGATGGCATCTGTAAAGAGTCCAATCACAATGGTCCAATCCAAACAGATGCCAAGAAGGCTTAAGACGCTCCATTGAAGGCTCTGCCAGGTAGGATTGGCGTACACACTTCAAGCTAGCAATTAGGTATAGCCCTCTAATCCTCACTAATAGACATAGGCATTCATCTCATCAATTCAAGATGGAGAAGTGGCTGCGGTTCGGATTTAGTATGGATATCTGAACCACAAGAGCACCATGCTGATCATGGTTAGAGTCCAGGCATAGCAAACCTTAATGGATTTAAAGGGTCGGAGAAAAAGATTCAATTTGGGTCTTCATAGTCTTAGCTCAAGCCCTGTAAGACTAAGTTCAGTGATCCCTGTATGACCACCCAATCAACGGCCAGGAGTCTACTTCATCCTGATCTTGAGAAACTTGGGATTGTTACGATTAATAAATTTTTCCTTTTTGACCGACATACGAGGGATTGGTTCCTATAAATCCCGTAGTTATCAGGCAGTAATGGGCATCGTCTATCCAGGCCATTGAGTCAATAGCGAACCCGACATCTGTACTTTTGCACAACCAAAGACTAATTTTCTTTGGGAAATCGTTAAATTCGCCACTGGTCCTTTCAAGATGGGGATAAGCTAATTCCTAGGGATTTACTGAACTAGCATCTCAACTCGGATCCCGATAGGATGAATTTAAGACTGAATGAGTCGTCATCTTCAGGTCAATTCAGGTCCTTGAGCCTTGCGAAAAACTATCCCCTGAATTCCATGTTCATCAACCCCCTAGGAGAGCTGTTTTGACCCCTCAATGGTTGCTTAAGTTCAACATCTGGAAGCGACGCCAACCCAGCTGGTCCTTGGTAAAAAGCTACGAAGCGATTAGCTCGGCATCGGTAGATTCCATCTGGCGCAAAGTTGTTGATTTGGCAGATGTATCTTGGCATCCATTGATTACTAGCACCAATGTCCCCTATGGTTTGGTTCCTAAGCCTGGCCTGATTTATCAGGCAGTGAGTCGGATGGTACCCTTACCGTTTCGTATTTTTGTTGAGCGAGTCAACCCTGGCGAACTGGTCAGTTTCCGCATTATTGCATTACCCGGAGTCGAGGAAAGAGTGGTGTATCGGGTCGAGTCCAGCATTTGTGGGACCTGTGTCTCTTATTCGGTGATGATGCGAGGCTGGTTGTCGCCCCTCGTATGGTCCATGATGCAAAGACATGCAGAAAAGGTGGCCCAACGGCTAGCAGAAGCCGCAGAGAACGAGACCTTGCAATCTGTTTCTGGCTATTTACCGGCTCGAAAGGATACCTGCTTTGACTTTTAGCATCCTCACTGCTGGTCTTTACGGCCTGGCATGACTCATTTTCAAGGGGAGGATAAAGGGGGAGCAACGCTACCAATTCACACAATCAGAGGCTGCTCTCTGAGGATTCGGTCATTCCGCAAGGATGAAGGTATTCCTCCAAAATTGATACAGTAAGAACCGATAGGAAACTCTGATAAAGAACACTATGCCAGACACGATAGCCCCTTCAACCGCAAAAATTTTGGAGGTCTTGCAACCGGTTCAAGATCCTGAACTCCAAAAGAGCCTGGTGGATCTGAATATGATCCGCAATGTGAAAGTTGAGAATGGCATCGCAACCTTTACCTTGGTCCTAACCACTCCTGCCTGCCCCTTGAAGGAGATGATTGTCGATGACTGCAAAAAAGCGGTTCAAGCATTGCCAGGCATTGAGTCTGTAGAGGTGGAAGTCACTGCAGAAACCCCCCAGCAAAAGAGTGTGCCTGATCGCACTGGCGTGCCTGGAGTTAAAAATATTATTGCGGTTTCCAGCGGTAAAGGTGGGGTGGGTAAAAGCACGGTCGCCGTCAATATTGCCGCCGCTTTAGCCCAGTCCGGTGCAAGTGTAGGCATGATTGATGCCGATATTTATGGCCCCAATGTACCCACCATGTTGGGCTTAGAAGATGCCGTGGTTGAGGTCCGCAAAGAGGCGCAAGGGGATGTGATGGAACCTGCGATCGCACAAGGTATCAAGCTGGTCTCCATGGGATTTTTGATCGACAAAGATCAGCCCGTCATTTGGCGAGGACCCATGTTGAACGGGATTATTCGCCAATTTCTCTATCAAGTAGATTGGGGGACCTTAGACTATCTGATTATTGATTTGCCCCCCGGCACCGGGGACGCCCAACTCACCTTAGCCCAGGCAGTACCGATGGCAGGGGTGGTAATTGTCAGTACGCCCCAAACTGTTGCACTCTTAGATGCCCGCAAGGGACTGAGAATGTTTCAACAGTTGGGTGTGCCTGTATTGGGAGTTGTGGAAAACATGAGTTACTTTATCCCGCCCGATCGGCCTGAAACCCAATACGATATTTTCGGTTCTGGGGGCGGGGAAAAGATCGCGAAGGAATTAGGCGTTCCTTTAATTGGCTGTGTGCCCCTAGAAATTCCGGTCCGAGAAGGCGGGGATCAAGGAACACCGATTGTCCTCAGTGGCTCATCTGCGTCTGCCCAAGCATTCCAAAAAATTGCGACGGAGGTTGCGGCAAAGGTTTCGGTTGCGGCTTTGACCTAAGTTGTTAGTCTAAGACCACTACTTTTCATACAGCCTTTAAGATCCGAATTTTCCATGCTGATCAATAAAACTCTGCGCAAATGGTTTCCATGGCGAACCTGGATTCAGCCTTGGGATAATATCGACCGTTGGTTGCTACTGTTAGCGATTGGGTTAACCGTTTTTGGCGGTATTTTAATTCGGAGTACCCAAGCCACCCAAGGCTGGACAGATTGGCTCCAGCATTGGACGATTGGAGCGATTGGGGTGGCGATTGCCATGACCATTGCCACTTGGCCCTATCAAATTCTGTTGAGTTTGCATTGGCTGATATATGCGGCGACGAATTTATCGTTGATCGCCGTTATCGCCATCGGAACCAGTGAACTGGGGGCTCAGCGGTGGATCTCCGTTGCCGGTTTTAATGTGCAGCCATCTGAATTTGCCAAAGTGGGCGTCATTATTTCCCTGGCGGCCCTACTCCACCATCGGCCCGCCACCAAGTTATCGTCAGTCCTCCAGATTCTAGCCATTACTTTTGTGCCCTGGGCGTTAGTGCTGGTGCAGCCCGATCTAGGAACATCTCTAGTGTTTGCGGCCATTACCCTAGGCATGATGTATTGGGCCAATGCCAATTTGGGATGGATTGTGCTGCTTTTTTCTCCTTTAATTTCTGGGATTTTATTTAATATCCCTCCCACCTCCCATTGGCTATGGATTATTTGGGCGATTTGGTTAGTCACAATTGCGTTTATCGGTTGGCTTAGCATCCCTGTTCGAATGATCGGAGGACTTGGCGCTCTGTTGATTAATTTAGGCTCTGGTGCATTGGGTAGAGTCGCTTGGGAATTTCTCCAGGATTATCAAAAAGCGCGGATTATTCTGTTTCTCGACCCTGAGCAAGATCCTTTGGGCGGCGGCTATCACCTCATTCAGTCTCGGATTGCCATTGGTTCTGGACAGCTATGGGGACGAGGGCTAGATCAAGGCACTCAAACCGGCTTGAGCTTTATCCCAGAACAACATACAGATTTTATTTTTTCTGCCGCGGGTGAGCAATTTGGCTTTGTCGGCAGTTTGCTTTTGATTGCCGCCATTTGGCTGTTATGCATGCGCCTGATTTTTGTGGCTTTGAATGCGGAAGACGATTTCGGCTCTTTAATCGCCATTGGCGTCCTGTCGATGGTTATTTTTCAAGTCTTTGTGAACATTAGTATGACCATCGGCCTGGCTCCTGTAACGGGAATTCCTCTACCTTGGCTCAGTTATGGTCGTTCAGCCCTACTGACAAACTTTATTGCCATAGGATTGGTGGAATCCGTGGCCAACCATCGCAAAAAACGCAGATTTTAGCAGCTCCCCCGCGAAGGGGAATTAGTCCACTATGATAAAAAAGCTATTGTGATGCAGTTAAGGTCTAAAACGAATGAGCGCCATGATTTTGCCCGGTTCATCAGTTCGCGTTGTGAATACGGGTGATACCTATTTTGGATTTGAAGGCCAGGTCCAACGGGTTGCAGACGGTCAGGCCGCCGTTATTTTTGATGGAGGCAACTGGACCAAGATTGTCACGTTTCGCCTGCCCGAGTTAGAAATTGTCAAACGAGGCAAGGGCAAGAAGTAAGGCTAGCAAGGCCTAGGACTGGTTGGCTTGTTGACAGGCCAAGTAGGTTGCTTCGACTAATTCCAGATCATCTAAGCCTAATGCGAGGGGCTGGTTGTTTTGCCCCAGAAGGTTCCGAATTTGGTCGGCGAGTTTGGTGGTGATTTGCGATCGCATCCGTGATGCAAGCTGCGATCGATATCCCAGAAAATCTCGCAACGTCAGAAATTGATCTGGCGTTATGGCTTTGAGCTGAGGATTTGCCACCAACTCTGCAGCCAGCTGAGATATGCCGGGCGACACATCAAAAGGTTGTTGAGTCTCATCAGCCCCCTGCCGCTGATCCTGAACGACTAATGTGCCAGCCACCAAATCACCTAAACGTTTTTCTGATGAGGTGACCGCAATCCGGATGACCCCGATAAAGAAGAAAAACACATCAATACTGCTGAGCAAACTGCGAATACTGCTTTCCCTAAGCCCCACCGGCCGTCCTGTATCTCGAACCACTCGGATTTTAGCGATTCTTTTACCTGGCGTTTGACCTCGCCACAGGGTTTCAAAGGCGATGAAATAGCAGGTGGATAAGGCAAATGTCAAAAATGTGGCAATTGCTTCGATCCACTGATCGAGTTCACCTTGTTCGAAGGCCACACTCGCATTATTCAGAATGGGAACGAGGATAGTGAGATAAAGAATCGAACCAAAATACCAAAACAGCATGATACCAACCCACAGCAGTAGCTGATCAATGGCCCAGGCAAGGGCTCGACTCCCAATGCCACCGAGTGCTAAATCGAGTTCGATACTTTCTGGCGTTTGCAAAATAACCCGTCGTAAATGGTTTTGCGGATTGGTGGCCGTGATATCAAGATCAAACGTTAGCCCCTCGTTACGACTGCGTAAATCATAATAAATGACAGCTTTGATCGCTTGATAAATCGGGAAAGCCGCAATCGTAATAAATAAAATTGCAAAAATACTAAAAATAGACAAAAACATACTCACCGAGAAGGGAGGGACTAATAGCAACCCACAAATCATGACAATGGCTAGAGATTGCCACCCCTGCCCTCGGGTCAGTTGCCAGCTCCGTCGAATCGCGTCTCGAGCCGAGACATCTTCAAACGCAATAACAACATCAAATAACCACAATCGAGCAATAAAGTAGCTAAAGAATAAGAACAGTCCTAGATAGAACAATAAAACCAGAACAATGATCGTAATCAGAGTCAGCAGAGCAGAAGAAAAATCTTGCTCAGGCAACGAAAAGAAATCAACAAAATCTTGGTCGCGGATAGACGAGAAAAAGCCTCTCAGGATTAAACCCAGAATAAATGCCAAGCCAAAATATAGTCCGACCAGGGCCAACCAGAACAACACTTCTCCTCGGAAGAACCGCCATACGCGCGGAAAGAGCCGTTTTTGAATATCTTCCTTCGATTCACTGCGGCTAACAAGTTTATTGAAAATAAGCTGGGAGATTACACCGCCGATGGCCGTCTTCCGCCCTCGACCAAAGGCCAACAATGGTAGAGTAAATAGCAGCGCCAAGATCCCCAGTTCGGCCCAATTAGACAACCCAATCGTTTGGCCAATCACAACCCCAAAGCCTGCGCATAAAGATGCGCCCAACCCTATTAGAAACAGCCAGAGATAGGATTGCAAGCTGGTTGTAATGTAATCATCACTTTTTTCACGAAAAAGTTGAATTGCGACGGTTACGATATTTCCAGCCGTCAGAGCAGAATGGATGCGATGACTGTTCGTGAATCCCTGCCCATAGGCAGATCCTTCAGCATTGTTCGGTATATTCTCAGCCATAGATATAGGCGGGCATCAATTGAAAACAATAGCTAGGATGCCCTAGTTTCAGCAAGACCGAGGAGAACAGACAGAAAATTTATTGCTGACGCATTTTTTCTAGATAGCGATTCGCTCGAATCTCGGCCTCTGCCATCACCTGCTCCAGGCTATCTACAATTTCTCCTGGGCGATTCTCCAACACTTTGGTTGACAAGGACACTCGCCCCCGTCCAGGGTCTAGATCCAGCACAATCGCTTTGATGGGTTCTCCAATCTTTAGGACTGAACTGAGATTAGGGACAAAGTTTTGGCTCACTTCTTTGATATGCAGTAATCCAGTCAATCCATCTAATTTAATAAAAGCGCCAAAAGGCTTGAGGTCAGAGACGGTACCACTGACCAATTGCCCGATTTCCAATTCACCAATACGGCTGGATTGTTCAGCCATCCGATTCGACAACACCAGCTTTTTGCGCTCGGGATCGACTTCCAAAAAGGTGACCGTCAACTGACTGCCAATTTGTCCCTCCAAATTATCACGGTCTAACAGATGAGACCGAGGGATAAATCCCCGCAAGCCTTCAACATCAGCCGTTACGCCACCTTTATTAACCCCTGTAATGGTAACCTGAACGCTTTGGCTTTGAGATTGCAACTCTAATAATTTTGTCCAAAGATGCTTCAATTCCAAACGGCGAATCGACAACGTTACTTGACCATTGGCATCCTGACCTTTAATGATCAAAAACTCACGCTCTTCATCTAAAGGAACTATTTCTTCCAGAGAGAATTGTTTACGAAGAGAGGCTTCTTGGCTAGGGAGAAAAGCTGTGGCTTTACCCCCGATATCGATATAGGCACCATCACTGTCGTAATTAACAGTTTTTCCCTGCACTGTTTGTCCCACTTCAAAAGAATAATCATGTTGGGACAGTGCTTTAGCAAAATCGTCGGCTGAGAATGACAAGGTATCTTCCGGGCAGTCTAAAACATCTATGGCTACAATCTTATAGCAAGCACCAAAGATGCAAATACAAAATTATTGTGAGTTTTTGGAACTCAAACTTTAACGGCAAGAAATGTGAGAAATATTGTTGGGACGCTATTCACCCGTTCAAACTTGCAATCCTGAAAATTTCAACCAAAAAGGCCAGGATTAGATCCCAGCCTTTTTACAATCAACGATTTGATTCGAGCGTTAGATATTAAACCCAGGACTCACTTTAGAGATCGGGAGGGAGCAAAACCTTATCAATCACATGAATCACACCATTGCTTCCCATCACATCAGCCTGAACAACATTAGCGTTGTTAACTGTGACTGCGCCGGATTCGACGGTGACTTTTACGGGTGCACCTGCAACGGTTGACACATCTCCAGACTCTAAATCGGTCGAGACTGCTTTTGCCGGTACAACATGATAAGTCAGAATTTTAACCAATTTATCTTTGTTCTCAGGCTTGAGTAGAGTATCCACTGTGCCAGCAGGTAGAGCCGCAAAGGCTTCTTCTGTAGGCGCAAAGACGGTAAAGGGTCCTTCGCCTGATAGGGTTTCTGCTAATTCTGCAGCTTTGATAGCTGCGACTAAGGTTTTAAAGGAGTCATTCGCACTCGCAACTTCAACAATGGTTCCATCTGTTGAGGCAGCATCGGAAGAGTCTTCGACTTCTGAGCTAGGAGCCTCAGAATCCATTTCTCCCTCAGGAGCCTCGGAATCCATTTCTCCCTCAGGAGCAGTCTCCTCAGCGGCCTCAGGAGCAGTCTCCTCAGCGGCCTCAGGAGCAGTCTCCTCAACAGCATCTTCAGCGGCAGCAGGAGCAGCCTCGCCTGTACACCGAGAGTTAAGAGGAAAATTCTTACAGAGAATTTTCATAATTGCTGGGCTTAGTTCAGCAGGGGCTTCAGAGCCACTAGTTTGAGCGGAGGCACTACCAATACTGGTGGTGGTAGCTAATAGAAATAAGCTAACGATGGATAGACATTTAGTTTTCATTAGGGCACACAAAACGCTACTGAATAGGAACAGCAGTGATCATTGAGAAGACCAAGCTGTGAAGTAAGGGATCTGATAGAACCTCTACAAAACTTCATAAACTAATTTGTCTAAATATTAAAACAAAATTAGCATGAATGATTATTGTTGCATTTTTAGGTGAATTTGTTCCCAAATCATCTGTTTAAGAAGAAGGAATAAAATAGATTTTTTATTCCTGCAAAGGAATAACCTAAACTCAAGGCTTAACCTGAAGAGATTGAGGTTAAAAACCTAATTTTTATGGTTTTAAAGCTATAAGCTGAGGAAAAAGAGTGTTTTAAGGGGGGACATAGCTAGGATGCGTGGTTGTTCACGGTATTAATTTTCGTAAGACAATCTGGCCTCTAGACGGTCTTCTCCTGGACAATGCAACAGATATCCTAACGACACTACTTTCTCATGGAGGTCTCTAATGCTCCCCACTCGGTGGTTGAGACGGCTTGCGCCTATGCTTGTCGGCTTGATATTTCTAGTGACCGCTTGTTCATCTGCCCCCAATAAATATGACCAGGTACAAAAAGACACGACTGGTTTTGGAAAGCCTGCTGCTGTTAGTAAAGAGGCTCAAAAAGGTGGCACATTCAATCAATTTTTTCCCAAGAGTGAAGGAGACTTTGATGTTGTTCCATCCCAAGAAAAGAAAGGATTTGCTGCTTACAAACTCAATAAAGATGGGGCCACTTTAGCCACCCTCAGTATCAATGACACCATCAGCTTGCCAGCGGCAGTTACAAAATACGGCACTGCAACAGAGAACATTGCCGGTTATCCCAGTGTGAATCAGGGCACAACCGCTACCGGCTTACTCGTCAATGGTCGGTACCAAGTCAAAGTTTTATCGAAAAGCACCTCTTTTTCCCAAACCGATCGGGTGGACTGGTTACAGAAGTTTGATCTGAAAGGATTGGCTGAACTAGAAGTGGCAGACAACAAGAGTTCGGATGCAAAGCAGTCTCCGAACGCGCCCCCCGCACTTAACCCAGTTCTGCAGCCAGCGGCTTAAGTTGGCATTCAAAGTCATCTTGACTACATACATGTAGGCCAAGTCCTTATTCAAAATAGTGTTGGCAGATATTGAGGAGCCAGTCATGAGTAAGAAAATTTATGAATTAGTGGATAAGCTGCCCAAAGGGGGCATCACAGTGATGGCCCTCAAGTCCTTAGATAAGTTTGTACCGGGGCAATGGGACAACCTAGTGGGCTTTGATCACACCATTAAAACGGTCACTGGGGAAACGGATCCGGCGATGGTTCAGGCCATTGGTGAACGGGCCATTACGTTGTTTAATGACAAGGGAGAGGGCTACCAGCGAGCCTTATGGTTGTATCAGTCGGTGGACTCCGCATCAGGCATGTTGGGAACGGCTGCCCTCGCCAATCGGTTGGGGCAAGATACGTTTTTAGGCTTTTTGAAGAATATTACCCCTAAGCCAGAAAAGGCCCAGACCATTGATTTGAGCGTCAAATTGGTCACTGAGGTCGTAGCGTTCTGCCATATCAACGGTATTCCTGGGGATAGTCTGGGGGATTTTCTCAAATCCTTGGGAGACTATAGTGGCGAATCGATTATGCGCATGGCTGCTTTAGTATCCTTCGATGGCGTCATTCCCTTGGGAGCGGAGTTTTCTTCAAAGGTGTTGTCCAGTATTAAAGGCATGAGCCCTTCAGACTTAGACAACAACCGCACCTTTAAGGGGGTCAAAGATGCCATTCCAGGGGATAACTCCAAGGGCAAGTTGGCTTTTATCACTGAGAGTTTTGAGTCTACCCAGGGATGGATGGATAAGTTTGTGGCGGAGAAAGGGATTACCCAGGGGGGAGTGGTAGATGGGCTATCCCGATTCATTGAGGGGTCCCAAAGCAAGCTCGATTACCTGGGAGCCTTTCTGGATATTTCCGCCAAGTACTACGAGCATACAGGCGTACAAACCTTAGCTCGACGGTTGATTGAACGATCTTTCGCTGAGTTGTAGGTCCCAATGGCTGCAAGGTCAACTTCAACCTAGGGGGTCGACCTTGCAGCTGGATCTTTGTCAACAATGGTGAGAACTTTCTCGGGGGGTTAAAATTCTTTTCTCCAGGTTAGGTGACCCGTTCAGCCCGATTAGAGGGGGACCATGGCCTGAAATAATCTTGGTTTTGGTATTTGCGATCGCAAGCATACTCTCAGTAGCCTCAATCAAACCCTACTGCCCTCGCGAAAAGACCCGCTTTAAATGAGTAGCCGGTTCCGCTAGCCCTAATTTGAGTAGATTAAGCCGTTTGTTTAGGTAAAAGATCGGCAATGGGCAAGTAAGGTTCTAAAGTCATCACCACACAGTTCAAAAATGCTGGCAGCATCTGCAGGGTCGAGTTCTTGTTGCCATCGATGTACGCCTTTGATGGATAAATCACTCTGGCGCTTATTCCGCGTCGGTCCTAATTGTTGCATTGCAACAGAGGCGATATCAGATGTGCGGATTGGTAGACCCAGATGTTGGCAAAGCCCTTGCAAGGTTTGCTGAGGCGTTTGGTAGATCTCAACATAGTTAATTAGAGTCAGACGCTCTGGAGCACCATTGATGGCCTGAAGTGCTTGTTGAGCATAGGTGCAAAAAGCTAAAGAGACTCCGTGCCAGAGAGACTCATGGGGACCAAAGCGTTGATTATCCGCCATCGTGGTCACCGTTGGATCGGAGGATTTTTGGGCTTCGGCAATAGAGCAATAGACATCCCTGGGATCGCGGACTAAATAGATAATTTGGGTTTGAGGGAAGTCTGCCAAAATGCAATCTAAGCATTCTCCCATTCGGGGACATTTAACGATGTCGGCTTGGGTCAGCTCTTGATGATATTCGCTAACCTGCCGATAGGCCTTCGCCATGCTTGGATGAAAAATCGCCCATTGCGGATCGTCCAACAGTTGAAGATGGGTCATGGTCGCTAGCAGCCTGGCCGTGGCGCTAGTTCCTGAACGATGGAGCCCCGTCACTAAAATTTGCACGAATAATTTGCCGATTCAGCCTGAACGATAGTCACGATCTGAACATATCAAGAATTCAGCAATTGAACGATACTTGAGCGTATCGATTTGGTTTGGGGTGACTTATAGGTCAAAATAGTTAGGGGCACCTTGTGGCCTTGAGGATTGACCTCAGTTCAACCTAGTCTATTGTTCCGGTGAGAAGTGCAGATGGTCTTTCCCGATTCTTTGGAAACGTCAATATCCCAAGCCGTTGAGGCAACAAAGGCTGCGATCGCAGATCACAAAACCCTGCTTCAGGTTGAAATTGCCATCCCCGAACTCAAGCCTTTGCCCGTCGCCCAGCAATATCTTAGCCAACTGCCAAACCTAGGTGAGAACGTTAAAGTCTTTTTCTCTGATACGGGGGCAGCGGCCTTAGCCCGTCATCAATGGAAAGATATTTCCTACGAGTTGCGAGGGATTGAAGAATTAATAGACCCCGTACAGCCTGAAAATGATGCCTTTGTTTTTATTGCCCCTACTCCAGTAGAAGTGGGTAAGGTAGAGCAAATTTGTAGCCAGGCGGGTGATCGCGTCTGTATTTTGCTGAATCCCAAGCTAGAAGATGTTTCCATTGTCGGGATTGGCATGGCTGGTCGGACCCTGCGAGAGCGATTTCTCAACAATATTGAATCTTGTTATTCTTTTCTGCCCTTAGAACGGGGAGCCGTGATTCGGTCTTACCCCAGCGAGTGGCAGATTTGGTGGGCCGAGGGGGAAGAAGATGAGCATCAGATTCTGGCCACAGAAGAAAACCGTCCTTCAGGCGAACGGATCAGTCAGCTTTTGGCGTCATTGACGGCAACGGAAGAGATCCGTAAACCCGGTCTATTGGACAATATGCAGCAATTTTGGAAAGCCCTTACCCAGTAATCCTCCCCATGATTTCTCCTCGACGACTCATGTATGAGCAGTCCGTGGTTTATCGCGGACATCTGATCATTCCCTATATCTATAGTGAGATTGCCCAAACCCCTATCTATGCTTATCGATTGTTGTCTGAACTCGGTAACCGCAGTGAATGGCATCGAGCTAATAACCCAGCGGGCCTGCACTCCAGTCGCATAGAAGGCATTTTGGATATTGCGAGAGAACATTTAGAGGCGGAGGTGTCCGCTATTCCCACCATGGATTACTTTAAGCAGCGCTATATCTACAAGCAAAATTTGGTAATTATTTCAGAGATTGCGGGCAAATTCTTTTACGATCACTATCCACCCACTCGGCTAAATAATATTGCCGCTCCTAAGATTTTTTCCAGTGAATTAGCCTGTATCAATTGGGTCAAAGCGGGATTGGATCGCAACTTGCAAAAATCTGCCTCTACAATGTAAGTCAACCTTTCGTCCGTGCAGGAGTGCTTGTGAGCCCTACTGAACTTGCTCAAGATCCGTCTGCGGTGTCCGCTCAATCCTTTAATGCCGCCACCTTTGATCAGGATGTAATGACCACTTATGGTCGTTTTCCCATCGCCCTAGAGCGAGGACAAGGCTGTCGCGTCTGGGACACAGAAGGACGCGAATATCTAGATTTTGTCGCCGGGATTGCCACCTGCACCTTGGGCCACGCCCACCCCGCTCTAGTAGCAGCAGTTACGGCCCAAATCCAAACTCTCCACCATGTCTCTAATCTGTATTACATTCCCCCACAGGGTGATCTCGCCCATTGGCTGAACCAGCACTCCTGCGCCGATCGCGCCTTTTTCTGTAATTCAGGGGCGGAGGCCAACGAAGGGGCCATCAAACTAGCCCGAAAGTATGCCCATACGGTTCTAAATATAGAACAGCCGATCATCTTGACGGCGGATGCGAGCTTTCATGGCCGGACCCTAGCCACCATAACTGCCACAGCACAACCGAAGTATCAAAAGAATTTTGATCCGCTGGTGCCTGGGTTTGAGTATGTGCCATTTAATGACTTAGCTGCCCTCAAGGATAAAATCGCCACCCTCGATCACGACCAACGCCGAGTTGCAGCTATTCTTCTGGAACCTTTGCAGGGGGAAGGAGGGGTGCGCCCCGGACAGATGGAATATTTCCAGGGGGTACGCCAAATCTGCGATCAGACTGGAATCTTGCTGATTCTGGATGAGGTACAGGTTGGAATTGGCCGAACCGGAAAACTCTGGGGATATCAGAATCTAGGGATTAAACCGGATGTGTTTACCTTGGCAAAAGGGTTGGCAGGGGGCATCCCGATTGGGGCCATGCTCAGCAAAGAATTTTGCAGTGTTTTACAACCAGGCGATCATGCCAGCACCTTTGGGGGAAATCCCTTTGCCTGTGCAGCGGCCTTAGCCGTTCTCGATACGTTGGAATCTGAACATCTACTAGACAATTCCGCCCAGCGAGGGGAACAGTTACGGGCAGGACTGCATATGCTGAAGTCCCAATATCCACGCCTGATCGCTGAAGTTCGAGGATGGGGGCTGATTAATGGCCTAGTTCTTAAGGATGACATTGAACTTACTTCGATAGAGGTGATCAAAGCCGCTATGGAAATAGGTTTACTACTTGTTCCGGCTGGCCCCAAGGTTGTCCGCTTTGTGCCACCTTTAGTTGTGAGTGAGGCAGAAGTGGCTAAAGCCCTGCAAACCGTCCGGCAAGTTTTGGCTGAAAAGGGTTAAAGCGATCAGGGATATTGCACTATTCACTCCTTTTGGTCTCTTCCCAGCTTTAAACCATTGAAGCTATAGTCTTTCCAGTTTGCGAAAATTACCAGGTCTTACAAGGATCTGGTCACCCGAGATAAACAGAATCACTTATTAAGGAGAAAACGTTCTAGGAAGCTCATCTGCTGATTGTTGCTCGAGTTCAAACCATTTGTTATGCAACAAACGCAGTGTATTCGTTTACCCCTATTTCAGTTTCCAAACAATACTCTTTGATGCTGAGGGATAACCATTGTAAAAATCCGTTTTGTCGAAGGTATCCTCTCCAGTCATCAATCGATGTTTGAACTTTGCCATAGTTGTATGGGTCAGACAGTAGTTCACCTCTGGCGCGGACCAGTCGAATAATGTTTCCGCAACGCGTTCACCATCGGGAGTATCTGCGTCCCAATTGAAATGGTCAGACGCTATCATACTAAACGCGATCCATTCAACGCTTTCTGGTGTCAGTTCATTAGACAGCACAGCGTCACATAGTTTTACCAAGTGATCACTTATGACATCAAATCCAGTACTGAGGTCTTCCATGTGATGCCGGATGACGGCACTGGAACTCAGTTGATCTCGTGTACCATCTAGAGCATGCATTAACTCAATCCCTGATGTGAGGCCCTCAAAAAAAGATTTTAATATATAGGAATCCATATTAATTGAGCGTGAGAATCAGATAAAAAGCTTATTTTAGATAAATAGCGACAGATTAATCCAGCAAAAGGATAAATTCCCACCAATAAATTGATTTAAATCTATTCTCATACCAAATCCGATTTATATAACTCCGATATAATGCATAATTAGAGAATGCCAAGAAAACTATATCTCGAACCCCATTTTTCGCCTGACGAGCTGAAGTCTCATTATCGAGCCAGCCAAGACCCAGTAGAATCGCGCCGCTGGCATCTGCTGTGGCTCGTCAGTGAGCAAACAACGCTAACTCAAGCAGCCCAAGTGGTCGGTCTCAACTACGATTACGCTCGAGAAATCGTCAGGGAGTATAACCACAATGGCGCCCATGGGTTACGCAACCGACGCAAAGATAAGCGACCTCATCAATCTCGCAGTCTTCTGACTCAAGACCAATGTGCACAATTGTTGACTCGTCTACAAACCCCACCCGCCGACGGTGGTCTATGGAACGGCCCCAAAGTAGCCCAGGTCATCGCTCAGATGACAGGAGTCGATAAGGTTTGGCCCCAACGCGGTTGGGACTATCTCAAGCGATTGGAGCAGTCCCTGCAATGCCCACGTCCTCACCACCGTAAAGGTGAACCAGAGGCCCAAGCCGCTTTTAAAAAACTGCCTAAGTACAAAGCAGAATTGGAGCGACGCTACCCTAATGCTCAGGTCGAAGTTTGGTCCTTTGATGAACATCGTTTAGGCCTTAAACCCATTATTCGAAAGATTTGGGCGCCTGTGGGTCAGCGTCCAATTGCTGAGGTGGACCATCGCTATGAATGGACCTATCTGTATGGATTCGTTCATCCCGCAACTGGCAATACCGAATGGTTCATTCTGCCTCGGGTCAATGGAGAATGGTTTAATCAAGCCCTACAAAGCTTTGCTCAGCAAGTTGGAGCGGGAAAGCACAAACAGATTCTTCTCGTTCTCGATGGAGCCGGATGGCATACCTGTAAAAATCTGGTGGTACCTAAAGGCATTCATCTGAAGGTTTTACCCCCCTATTCTCCAGAGCTACAGCCCGCTGAACGGTTGTGGCGGCTAGCGGATGAACCACTGGCCAATCGATGCTTTGAGACCCTGGATGAGTTGGAAGATGTGCTCGAGCAGCGCTGTCGAACTTTAATGACAATGCAATCAGACATTCAAGCTCTCACTCACTACCATTGGTGGCCAGCTTGACAGATAAGATATTTCGGGGGTTAATGAGTCGGATTTGGTATCAGTGATGAGTCGTCTCGCATCATTAAAAGCTGGGAAACCTCTCCCTTCGCTGCAAGCATACTTTACCTAATGAGATATTGACGCACAGCCCATTCCTGAAGGGAAGCGAATATCACTTTTTCTGGAACTTCACGGCAATAACCGCATAGTGACGAGGACCAAAATTCCAACGCCAAGGGCCAACGGGTTCTAGGCTTGCCACCTGCTTGCTGAGAACCGGATCTTGGCGAAAGAGATTGACGATTGCAGCAGGGTTGACGCCATGAAAGAAATTCCCCTGTCGAACCAGCTGCACCAGCACCTGGCTCAGATTCTGTGTGGGGACAGTGGGTAAGGGTGGATAGGAATCAGAAGAGACCACATCTGTAATTAGCACCCCAAAGCCACCTGGGTTCATCAGCTTTAGCAATAAGCGCAAATGCCCTAAACGAATAGCTTGAATCACCGTCACAAACTGAGGATGATCTTCGCCTATGGTATCCACGATACTTTTGATCAACTGACTCAAGAGACAGGTTGAGGCTACCCCATCAAACGGGCCTGGGAGTTGCTCAAGGCAGTGAGTTGGAGCATCAATACAAGCAGCAATATCCGTCTTTGAAAGGGTTACCTTGGGGGACCAGTGGGACATCAGATCGAGCATTCCAGTTAAATCAATTCCACCATGCAGATGGATATGCCCCTGATTTGCGAGATTTTGCTTGGCGACCCCCTGGGCTAAGGCATCTAAGTCAATATCTACAAGGTGAATCTCTTGGTGGGATTGGAGAAGAGTCGTCAAATCTAGATCATTGCAATTGCCAGCTCCCAAAATACACAGACGAGACGGGTCCGTATCATGCTTTAGTAACCATGTGACTTGACTCCGATGACTTGAAAATGCCTCCCATGCATTACTGCTGTTGAGATTAAAGGCAATTTGGCGTTGAACGAGTGAGTTCATAGAGGGTGCTATCTCAGGCTAAAAATTCTCTAGCAGCATGTTGAGATTACTCAAACGCTCCCATCCCCATCGGCTCCCGCATCTCCCTCCGTATCCACCGAGTGTCTGCTTGAATGGGTTGGGTGAGGCATCACTAGGCGGAGGCTAACTTATTCACTTTTCTCAAGGGTGTTATGGCAGAAAGTGTAGGTTCATCCATAATCTGAGACGTTGATTTTATAGTGATTTGGGGATTTTTATTAAACATGCGCAGTTGTCCGGCCACGTAGGCATAACTCCGTTTAGGTGCATTCTCAGTACTAAAGTATCGATTATTGAGTAGATTCACGACTGCTTTACCGCCCGGAGATTCCGTATTCGGGAGATATAAACTGAAGGGCTGTTTGACCGAGCCAATCTCGATTCGGGCACTCGTGGCGGTGATACGACGGAGCGATCGCAACTCCGTAAACACCACAACCTTCTCCTGATGTTGGGCTCTCGCCACAATCTCTTCAAAGTCTAATCGGGAGTTGAGCAAGTCTGGCTGGTGAGCTTTATATTGACGAAACCCATCGATAATTTCGGCCCTGAGGCCCCACCAAATCCCTAAAGCGGCATAATTATGGATTTTTTCGCCATTTACCGCTAATTGGTCCCACACCCCCAAATTGGCCTGTTGGGCATCCCGTTCCGCCTGTTGATACCGCTGATGGTACTCAGAAAATGCAGCATTGCCATATTTATTGAAATAGGGGCTGTAACCTTCGCGAATCATCACTTCTTGATAATCCACCCCCTGTTTATGAATCAGCAACAGCGGACGCCCATAATTATCTTGATAACGGCGATGACAAATCTCAGCGGGTTCCGTGCCAGGATATTCCAAAGTCACCAGATCCTGAGGCTGAAAAAACCGCTCGGCCCGCTCTTTAGCCTGTTGGCCCCAGGGGGTAATGATCTTATTGCTGCCTGAATTCGATTCTTCTGTTTCTAGGTTAAGTAGTCGCAGGGACTTCTCTTGGTCCAAATAGGGCAGCAGAACTCGAATGGTATCGCCATCAACTACCCGGACAACAGTTGCTTCTATAGTGGTTCCCAGAAACATAACAAGGACGTTCTGTTTGTAAGTCAGTCATAGCAGATATTGAGAATTTATACCTAGCTTCCAGGGGGCTTCCTCATGAATGTTTACTTGGCGGCCTATGCCCCCATCCAAAATTCACCCAAAAAAACCTCGAGGAGCGTTTTACCCCTCGAGGCAGGTATTACTAGAACTCGGTCCAGTCAATCGTTAGACCCAAGGGAGAGCTAGCGGTTAGGCGTTGTCAGCCGCATCGATAGCAGGTGACTCACCCGTCAGGTTAACCTTCACCACTTTGTGTTGTTCGGCTTCAACCTTAGGCAGGGTGAGAGTGAGCAGACCTTGCTCAAAGGACGCATCTACTTTGGTGTTTTGCACTTCCACCGGAAGCTTGGTAGCCCGTTGGAACTGTCCATAACGGATGTCGGTGTAGAGGCGCTTGGCACCTTCTGGCAGGTCCTCGGCATGGCGCTGACCCGATAGGGAAACGGACTTTCGAGTCACCTGAATGTCCAAATCGTCCGCCTTAACCCCTGGCAAGAAGGCTTTGAGAACCAGGGCATTGCCTTGGTCCCAGACTTCAATCGCAGGGGACCAATTGACGGTGGACGTGTCCGTATCCAACATGCCGTCGAAGAGGCGATCGAGTTGATGACGGATCGCATCTGCTTCTTCAATCGGATTCCAGTAACGAATCATCATAGTTTTGTACCTCGCATTGGCTGTTATCAGTGAAGCGGTAACAACCGCTCTGTTTGTTTCGTTACATCCAATATGCAATACCCAAGGGGTGATCGAAAATCATGAGAACCCTATACAGGATGGAGAGAAATCCTCCCCTCATTCCTAGGTCTCGACTAGAAAAATTGCGGAGAACCGCCCAAAGATATCGGTTCTCCGCAATTTTGAATCTTCTTACTGCTTTCAGCCCACATTGATCGTCTTACTTCGACCGCATGATCAAGTAAACAGTGCTGTCCAATCGCCATTATTGTCCTCCTGCCTCTTAAGAAGAAAGGGCTGAAAAAGAGGAAGACAATTAGCCCTTAGTGTGAATACTCATCAAAATCTAAATCCAGCGCCTTCAAGACTAACCCCGCCGTTTGGAAACCAGAATTTCTTTGCTGGCCAGTAATCAAGTTTCCATCTTGCATCGCAAATGGTGTGAAGGCAGAACTCGCCACAAATTTTGCACCACGTTTCTTAGCTTCCTCTTCCAGAACAAAAGGAACCATCATCGGGCCAACGTTTTGATCCATCCACTGCTCTTCTTTCTTGGAGAATCCCGTGATCATTTTGCCTTGAATCAATGGTTCGCCATTATCTAAGGTGGCATTCAGGAGTAAGCAAGCGCCTCGACAGAGGGTCGCGCTCGGTTTCTCGTCTTGGTAAAAGCTGACAAATAAATCGGTTAAAGCCTGGTCTTCCGGGAAAGTGTAGAGGGTTCCCTGACCACCACAAACAAAGATGGCATCATAGTCGTGCGTATTGAGATCTGCGATCGCAGGGGTATTCGATAACTGATCCGCAAACGTCGATTGCGTTAGGTATCTTGCTGAGAGGATATCTAACGATGAGAATCCCGATGAATCACGGGGGTCACTCAGGGGGTCAAGTTCAACTGGGCCACCCTGGGAACTGGCGATGGTCACCTGACAGCCAGCAGCTTTGAACACATCGTAAGGATGAATCAGTTCAGCAGCCCAAATCCCCACGGGTTTGCCGGTGGTGCTGGTCGCAGAGTTGGAAACGATCATTAAGATGTGCTTTGACATTTTGAAGAGTAATGGGGATAGGGTGAATGGGTTAGTTCTGAACAGTGGTTCAAATTGTTATTTCAGCAATTCTTTTTGAGTGAGTTATGTTTTAACGAATCAAACCGAACATTTTTATTTTCTGATAGTATTAATATGGCTACTGTGAACCAACAATCACAACTGTCTACTGGTTATTTTTCGGAGGGGAAAAGACTAGTCTTCAGGTATCATCCACCTGGATATCCACTCGTATCATTGGCTATTTTAGGCAGACTATTTCCCACGCATACAGGCTTGTTGAACGGTAGCGGTTCTCGATGCCTAAGGAGCCATAAAGAAAGAACTGAGTAGAGCAATAACCGTAAGTGAGGTCTGGGCTTCTGGGGGGAAACCTAAGAGGATTAACCCCTGTTTCAGATCACAGCAAAGCCCTGTAAATTGTCTGTAAGTCACGGGTTGGGCAGTTGCTAAGACGATTGAAATGGTTTCCTTTTTAAAAAAGCGATTATTTGCACCGTTATACGTCAGTTTGACGGTGCTTATTTTGCTGTTACTAACCCAAGAAGGGTTGAGCTTGGTCGTCAATATTCAGAAGCAACGCAACGTCAACCGTATCACCCAAACCTTCAAAATCAAGCGAGAAAGTGAGCGTTTACTTAGAGCCGCTCTAGAAGAAAAAGTGGCCCTTCGCGGATACTTGCTCAACAAAGATAAAGAATTTCTCCAACAGTATCGAGATGGGCGAACTGCCTTTAGCACCAGCCTAGATCGCTTATCCAATCTCCTCCAAGATGATCCGTCTCTCAAGGATAATTTAGGCGACATTTACACCTTCCATTCCCAATGGGAAGATCAATTTGTGCAGCCCGTCTTGTCCGGTTCCTTTGAACTTGAGGACTTATCCCAGCTGGGATCATTGGATACGTTACGAGGCACTATTGATGGCATTTTGCTGTACGAGAAGGGACTTTTAAACGCACAAAATAGGCGGCTAGCCCACTTGGAATGGCTCAATCAGTTGAGTTTCGTGTTGAGTGGTCTCAGCATTGGCGTGATTACAATTGGCAGTGTTGGCAACTTTGGACTCCTTCGCCGTCGAATGGTTTCTCCGATTCAACACCTGATGAAAGTCGGTCAAGCCTGGAAAACAGGTCAGCTCGATGTCAAAATCACCCATACCTCAGAAGATGAAATGGGCCAACTCGCCATCATTCTCAATGATATGGCCCAAGATATTCGCAATCGACAAGAAAAGATTCAGCAACGAAACCAACAGCTTGAAGATTTAATCCGCACCTTCTCCCATGATTTGCGCACTCCATTACTCGCCAATCGCAGTACCTTACATGCCATGGTCGGCGGGGCTTTTGGCGACGTTAGTGATTCCTTCAAAGAAATCTTGGGGGAATCTCAAGATGCCAATGACAACCTGATTAAACTGGTGGAAACCCTGCTCGATATTAGTCGCTACGAAGCCGAGGGAAGTCGTATCCTCAATCGAGAACGGTTGAATTGGCATAAGATTTGCGATCGCGTCACCCTTTGGATTCAACAAAGCACCCAAGACAAATGTCACCTTAAAACTGACATCAAATCCAACTTGCCTGATGCGATTGGGGATGCCATTGAAATTCAACGGGTTCTCCTCAATTTAGTCGAAAATGCCGTACGCTTAAGCGATCAGGGTAAAACCGTTCGGATTGAGGTCCTATCATCCCAACCCAGCCAGGTTCAAGTCGCCGTCCATGATCAAGGGCCGGGGCTGAAAGAGAAAGACGCCAAACATTTATTCCGACGATTTTCTCAAGGAACCGGTCGCCAAGGTCGGGCGGGGTTGGGGCTGTACCTTTGTCGTCAAATTATTGAAGCTCATGGAGGGAAGATTTGGGTAGAAAGCACCATCGGTCAAGGCGCGACGTTCTGGTTCTCGCTGCCTATCGAGGCTCCCCAATCCCTCAACGGTACGGCCTAAACCCAAGAGGTGATCATGTCTGAGCAACCGATTCGCTTACTCCTCGTGGAAGACCATGCCCTGATGCGGATGGGGCTAAAAGGACAATTCAGTTTAGAGTCCGATTTTGAAGTGATCGGCGAGGCCGAAAATGGTCAACAGGCAATTGACTTAGCGACACAGCTCCAACCCAATATCGTCCTGATGGATATTGAACTGCCTATTCTGGATGGCATCTCTGCCACCCAAAAAATTAAAGCGACCTGTCCAGATATCCGAGTTCTGGCCCTAAGCGCCTTTGGCAAAGACAATCAAGTGGTTGGCATGCTCGCCGCTGGAGCCGATGGGTACTGCTTAAAAAGTATTGACTGGCAACAATTATTGGCCGTCATTCGCTTAATTCAAGGGGGCGGTACTTACTTGGATCCTCAAATCGCCCATAAGCTAGCCTCCATGTTGAAGTCGGCAAACACCCCCACAACCACACCTCCCCATCGACAAGCTGCTCCGGCAACCGTACTCAGTGATCGAGAGCGAGAAGTCCTGCAACTCATCAGTGAAGGGTGCTCCAATCAAGAAATTGCCAACCAGCTATATCTATCCCTCGGAACCATCAAGTCCTATGTGCGCATGATCTTAAATAAGTTAAGCGTGGATGATCGGGTTCAAGCCGCAGCAAAAGCTGTCCGAGAAGGGTTGATCTAACTCCATCCAATTCGGTGGATATCCAGGTGGATACTACTGGTCTAGGAGCAAAACTAGCCAGTAGATAGTGGGCGGAAAAATCGGCGTTCGACACACTGAAAACACATCAACCATTGGTGCATTTATTGCTCAAAGGAATGCTCTCTTAATGCCCTTTCAACTCAACGCTTGGGTGGCGTTTGCCCTGGGAGGCGTGTTAGGCAGCCTACTCACTAGCTATACCCATCAAGTCAGCTCTACCCCGCCAACACCTAATTCCCCGATTACCCAGGAGGAGATTCTTCAGGCTCAAAAAGAGTGGGGGGATGCCATTGTCAGGATCGGTAAAGCCCACAACAACAACGCCGCCTATCAAGTATTAGCGGAAAATATTGTCGATGCTCTTTATGGCTACGATGAGGGTCCGGTCTTATTTAAACCCACCAAGGCTGCCAAGAAGCAATTTCGGCCCACGGAAGCAGAAGCCATCTCGTACTTTGTGACGGGTATTGTCCCTGAGGACCAAGGATTTGCCCTTCAACCCTGGAGCAAGGTCCGTTTCGAGAATTCAAAAATTGCCATCGATAGTGATTCGGCTGTTGCCATTGGCAACTACTACTTTACGAATGCACGCACAGGCCAAGACTTAAAGGTTGAGTACACGTTTGGGTACCAAAAAGCGAGTAGTGGCAGACTTTTAATCAATCTCCACCACTCCTCTTTGCCCTATAATCCATCACCATAATTTAGAATATGGCTCTTGGTCACAGGACTGGCAATGACAATTCATTCATCTCAAACCTCTGATTTAGAAGTTACCCTGACCTCCTACGCCGACAGTTCCAGGGATATTTTCTTGATTCGGCAGCAAGTGTTTCATATCGAGCAAAACATTGATCCGGAGCTAGATATGGATGGAGAAGATGAAACCGCCAATCACTTTGTGGCCTATTGGCAACAGCAGCCTGTCGGCATTGCCCGTGTCAGAGCCTACGGAGATGGAACCCAAGCCAAAATTGAGCGGGTAGCTGTGTTAGAGGGATTTCGTCAGCAGGGAATTGGTAAAGCGGTTACGACCTCGGCCCTTCAATATGCCCAACAGCAGGGATTTGCCACAGCTATTCTGTATGCCCAGTCTCAGTCAGCATCATTTTATGAGCAATTTAGATTCAAACGGCAGGGAGAGCCCTTTCTCCAGGCAGATATGCTGCATATTGCGATGGTTAAGAAGCTAGCTGAAACTCATAGGCAGGATTCAGCGTCATAAAGCGTTTGGTCTTGGAATGGGGGAGCCAAGTCTGCAGCTCGGCTTAGGTTTGAAGTAGGTTTGCATGCTTAAAAAGATAGGACTGGTTGCCTTCTTGTTGGTCCTGGGCGGTGGAGGCTGGCTGGCCTATACCTGGCAGCAGGTCACCCATCTCCCGGATTGGTATACCCGATCCTCAACCCCGGAAACAGCCCCTTCCACATTGCTGCCAACCCAAGTCGATGAACCGGCTGAGATAGAGCGCTTGGCTTTCGATCTGCACCAAAAAGTAGATCGCGTCCTCGGTACCCCTGGCTCCCGGACGCCGGAAGTCCAATTAACGGCCCAAGAATTCAACCAGTTTGTGGTCACGTCACTCCCGACCCAGGCTCGCAGCCCGAAAGTGATGACCTCTGTTAAAGCGATGAATACCAAAATTGAAGCGGGCCAGCTCCAAACTGGGATTGTGGTGGATACCGCCGCGCTGCCTTTAGATCAATTGCCGTCTGAGTATCAAACAACGGTCAAGGGATTATTGCAAAGTTTCCCCGTTTTACAAGACAAGGAAATCTATGTGGGGGTGGAGGGCAAACCCCAGATCCAACAAGGGAAGGTCGTCCTTGGCAAAGAGGCCAGGTTGGTTTTAGGCAATGTTCGATTCTCCTATGCAGATCTGCGCGATCGCATCAATCTTCCATCCGATCTTTTAGACAACCCCGTCAATCTCCAGTTGGGGCAGCTCCAAATTCAAGATCTGAATTTTCAGGATCAGGCTGTTATTCTTAAAGGCCAAGCCAAGTAAAGTTCATCCCAATCTCACTGGTCTAATCGGCTATACTTGTACGGTAAATAGTACAAGAGTAGATGAACATTATTTCCTTTAGTGAAGCCCGTAGCAAACTGAAAGCAGTCTTAGATCGAGTGGCAGAGGATGCAGACTATACCATCATCACCCGACGAGATGCCGATGATGCAGTGGTCATGTCTCTGGAGTCTTTCAACAGCCTGCTAGAAACGGTTCACTTGTTAAAATCGCCTGCAAATGCTGCGCATCTAGAACAATCCATTGCCCAATATCGACAAGGGCAAGTCACCGAGCGCGATCTTTTGGATGAGTAATCGCAAATTGGCTTGGACCGATGCGGCCTGGAACGGCTACTGGCAAGGACAGGACAAAAAAACGCTAAAGCGAATCAATAAACTTATTCAGGCGACGAAGAAGCAGCCGTTTGAAGGCATTGGTAAACCTGAAGCGCTACGTGAAAACCTATCGGGCTTTTGGTCTCGCCGCATAGACGAGGCTCATCGATTAGTCTATGCCGTTGATGATGCCTATCTGACGATTATTTCCTGCCGATATCATTATTAATGCTCGACATGCGCCCAAAGCACTTCACACTGACGTTTTGAGCAAATCCTGAATCTGCTGTGGGGAGACTAAAGTGTTAGCACAAAGAATACCGGAGGCAGCCACTGCGGGAACACCAATTCCAGGCATGGTTGAATCTCCCACTCGATACAGGCCCGATATGGGGGTATGGCAGCTGGGGAAAGTTCCTTTTCCTGCGGCAATAGCAGGACCATAGGTGCCTTGATGGCGGCGGAGATAATGACGATGGGTGAGGGGGGTGCCGATAAGTTCTAGGGTGATGCGCGATCGCACATCCGGTATCACGGTTTCTAAGGCTCGATAGAGGGACTGGGCCCGCTCCTGCTTGAACTGCTCATAATCCTCCACCTGCTCCCAGGGGGCAAAAGGCTCCAGGGTATAAGTGTGAATAACATGATGTCCCTTGGGGGCGAGGGACGTATCCCAAACCGAAGGAATCGACACCATGCAGGTATTACCAGGATGAGTGATGGGCTGCTGGTTGCTATGGATGACCACATGATGTCCTGGGAGGTCCGACAGTCCATCAGAGCAGATGCCCACATGGAGGTGCATAAAGCTATCAACCGCAGGGGTAGCTAAGGATCGTCGTCGATAGGCCAGCGGTACATCCTCCGGTTTGAGAAGCTGATTGAAGGTGTCCCAGATCGTAGCATTGGAAATGACAATGGGGGCCGTTAGGCGTTCCCCGTTCTTAAGCTGAATTCCCTGGACTTTTCCCCCTTTCACGAGGATTTGGTCCACATGGGCCTTGAGGCGAAGGTCACCTCCCCACTTCTTCAGGCCCCGAATCAGGGCTTGGATGATGGCAGGACTGCCACCGACGGGATAATCAATGGTGGAACCCGACCGTTCCCCAAACATAAACGCCATTTCCGGGGCAACGGTGTCTTGGGCTGTAAGCCCTGAGAGTAGAAAGCATTCCAAATCGAACAAACGACGCACCCAAGGATCCCTCACAGTCCGATCGAGCATAGCTCCAGCAGAACTCTGGATATTGCGGAGCTGGGGCAATAGCTGGGCTAAAGCCATAGGCTGATGCCGGATCAGCCAGGGAATGAGGGTCCAATTGCTGCGGAGGGTGAGGAGAGGAATTCGCTTCAGCGGGGCAAATAGGGCCAGAAAATCTTGTTCCAGTTTTTGAAGCTGACGAGCACCGTCAGGGGTGATTTCAGCGACAGCATCTCGGTATTTTTGAGCATCTCCGTAGATGGGAAAGCCCCCTACTAAATGCCCAGCTGGGTCGTCTTTGGGAAAGTGATAGTAGCCAAGAGGGTCATATGCGATCGCATCGACGGTTTCACCTAAAACTTGCAGGACTTGGCGAACTGGATTCAGGCTATGAGGGTCACTCAGGCCACAATAAAAGGAGGGGCCAGTATCAAAATGAAAGCCTTGGCGTTGAAATCCATGGGCAGCACCCCCCGGAATCCCATGGCTCTCACAGATCAATGCGCGTTTACCGTATCGGGCCAACAAACTACCAGCAATCAGTCCGCCAATCCCGCTGCCAATTACGATGACGTCATAATCTATCTCAGCCATTCGATTCTCTGTAAAAAAGTCTTGATACTAGAATGTACCGTTCCATGCATCAATAATAGTCAGCATCCTCTTATCTCCTAATCCCTCTACGCGGCTGACTACATCAGATAAAGAGTGGAAAGCCCTTTTCTTTCGTTCTTTAACGATACTTGCTTTGATTTTTTCCAATGTCTTACCTGTAATATTAGCCCTTCTTAACTTCAAAGTGAGTTCGACTTCGCTCAGGCTGTTCAATGCTTCTAGAGCATCAACTTTTTGGGGAACTAGGCTTTTTAATTCAGAAAGCTCATTATTTAGCCTCTGATTCTCCCTTTTAAATTCATCTTTAATATCAGCTATGGCTCTGTCCAATCGAGCTTCAATATTTGACAGTCGCTGATCAGGTACATAGTTCGTAGATATAGAGTCGGATGGGGCTGGTTTACTAAGAATAGAGATTTGCTTAGAAACATTTCCCTTTTCTTTTGGTGAGATTACAAATGCACTCACCATTTCTCCACTTCTGGGATTAATTTCCTTAGCTCTTACAGCACCATAATACTCAAAGTGACCATCAAGAACTTCATATGATTCAGGGCCTGTTTGATCCAAGACTAATGGCTTGAGCAAGATCTCAGATTCAAGAATACTCTTTGCAAGTTTATCTAGATCATCTTCGTCAAAACTAGAGCGAGGTTGATTGGAGGTAATACTCTTGACATCTACCAAATAATATTCAGTCATTTTTTACTCGCTAATCTTGTTCAATACCTCAGCAGCCAAATTACGAAACTCTTTAACTGATTCAGAATCACCACCGAATGCAAAAATTGATTTAGGGTCAGGTAAGTTATGAACACCAGCCATAATTGTTTTATTGACACAATGGGATAGTGCTGTACGCTCATAGATTATGCTTTCCATGATCGGGAAACTATAGTGATCTATAATATTTTGCTTTTGCTTAGGAAATACGAACTCTAAATACCTAGTATTACTTAAAATTTTAGAAGGTAAGACACCTATGACATTGAGCTTTTCTTTCCCTATACTTGTTCGTGTCTCATCAATTTCTGAGATAAAGTCTTGAACATTCGATAGCCCTTGATTGGCAAAGGGTTTTAAGTCAGAAGGGATAATAAGATAATCGGCAGCAATTAATGCGATTTCGGCATAAACATCTCTAGATGGAGGAGCATCAATTATGACAATATCATAATCATCTTCAGCTTGTTGAATTTTATGATGCAGACGGAATCTTGAAGCGGCAAATCGAGTCAGCTTGTCTTGTTTGTCAATCAAGTTAATATGTGAAGGAATAACATCAATCTCTGGGCTGTTAAATAGTTGAGATGATTGTTTTAGATCTGAGATAAAATTAAACTCTCCAGATTCAATTAAATGATAGACATTATTGTCCTTTAAATTATCATCCTCATTAAATTGGAATTTGATTAGACCAGTGGCAAATGTTGAATTTGCTTGAGCATCTATATCAACCAGAAGAACTCTCTTTCCCTTATTCTGCAAGGCAGCAGCAAGGTTGACTGAAACAGTTGTTTTACCAACGCCACCTTTATTATGGTAAATAGCTATTACTTTCATTTTTTGTCCCCATTTTTTAAATTCATTTCTGCTGTGTTTTGTCTGATTTACTTCTGCAAAGTCAACTCTATTATTTTGAGTGATGATAGGCATATTACCTGGTAGATTCAAATTCTCGCTACCGATGATTTCTCTAATCAACCCGATATTTTTGTGGACTTCTCTTCCAAAGCATCGAAATAGAAGATCAAGAATATTTCGACTTTGCTTGTAAATTCTGATTTCTCTCCCATTAGTTAAGAGACCAAATTCTACCCCAAGCTTATTGAGATATTCCTTAAGCTGGGATACGTGTCTCTCTAAATCCTGTTTAGGATGCTTTGTCTCTATAATGAGACACGGTTTCTCATGTGAAATATCCGTGCAAGAAACTATTCGATTTTTAAATGCCAAAAAATCTAAGCGAATGTTGCCAAACTTTCGTTCTCGATACCAGGTTTCAGGTGTAAACCCCAATTCTGGAAGCAAATATTGAATAACTAATTTTCCTTCAACATCTCTTTCGTTAAAACAACAGCTAGGGTCGAACACCAATTTCTTTTTCGATCATAGTTTACTGCTAGTTATTGTGCCCGAAGAATTATATATTCACTCACAAATAGACCATTTTTAAATCATTTCAATCTTAATGCTTTATTCATTGATTTATTTATATGGTTGGTGAGCAAAAAAATCCATTCTATTTTGATAGCACAGTGATATAAAACACCAGGCCAATCAGTGGCAAACAGTAGGTTGAATTCTGCACTTATTTAGCCAAAAAGCAATTAACTTTCAAAATAGTTAGCTTAAATTAAAGCCATACGAGTGGATTAACACTCATATGGCTTGATAAGTACTAAGCTTGGGTGATTAATCCACCTGATAATCGATCTAGCTATCTAAGGCGTTAATCCTTTTCCGATTGAGACTCTAATATTAGGGCTTTCTGTACCACCAGAATTCAAAGTCGTCTGAACACTAGCTGTAGGCAGCTTATCCACAACATATTGCTCCACTGCCGTCGCTCGACTTTTGAGGAGTGCTAAAGCCCTCGCACTACTGGCATCCGCAAAAGTGGCAGTAATCCGCACCGTATCGTCGGGATTGGCTGCGTCCAACACCTGATCCAATGACTTTTTAGCCTGATCATTAAGTTGGGCCGCCCCCACTTCAAACTGAATGGCAATGGTTGTTTGCGTTGTTGTCGCCACCGTTGTCTGGGTCTTTGCCACAGGGGGAGAGGCTGTAGGGTTAGGCTTGGATGAAATCGGTGGGGCAGTCGCTTGGGATGCAGGGCAGCTCGCAGCAGCATCTGACGTCGCCACTTCAGCCACAAACCGGCCATCATAAAGTTGATCCACACTATTCGGCGTAGCGGTCAGACGGCCACTACCATAGAGCACCTGTTTCGTGTAGTTGAGCCGCTGGCTCAGCAGTTTCGTCGGGCCATTCATCCAATGATTGGCACAATTGGCATCAAAAAAGTACACGCCTTGTAAAAAGTTCAAGGACTCTGATGCAGTCAATCCCCCTAAATTTTCAAACTGCTGTCGCCAAGCAGTTTTATCAATGGCACGTCGCGAAATATGCTCATAGTAGGCCTTGACAAACTCTTGGACCTTACCAGGGTGCTCCTTCAGGACTTGGGGAGAGGCCACTACTACATCAACAATCGATCGTTGAACATGGGCAGACGAGAGAGAAGGGATATACCCGGCTCGGTTGGCCTGAGTGACGTAAGGCTCCCAAAAAATTCCGGCAACGATATTTTCTCCGGGTTTGGGATTCTGAAACCGCTGCCAAGCCGTTGATGAATCATCCACCCGAATGATGTTGAATTTCTCCAACGCAAAATCTGGCGACTTATCAGCCAACAGAATACTGAGATATTCGCTAGGGGTATTCCCTGCAAAAATGATGGAGAGGAGTTCGCCCTGCTGGGCTGCTTGGGTGGCTGCACGATTCAAACCTTGAACCGTTGTGACTTGGGGAAATTGCTTATTGTTCAGAACCAAACGATCAGCACCACGGGTCCAGTCCCACATGGCGACGATTTTGCCGGTATTGGGGGTCTCAAACAGTTGATTGATGGTCGTCACCATAAAATCAACTTCACCACTGGAAAGCTTCTGCGATCGCGTTTCCTGATCTAATTCATCCGCATAGCCAATGGTAATTTCAGCATCTTTAAGCTTTTTCTGAAAGTCTTGGTCCCAGAGGGTACTGTATCCCAAGAACGTATCGCCTAAAACCTCAATATTGGCAGGGCCAGGACTGGCAACTGTCTCAGTCGCTCGCTTCCAAGGACTGATTAATGCGATCGCAGCACTGACGGCCCCTGCAAAGAGTAAAAAACTCAGAAGCACCGTTGTTTTCTTATTCGGTCGCTTAGCTTTATCGTCAGATGGCAAAGTATTCTGGGGTTGAGTAATACGTTTATGCTTAGGCTTGTCGTACAGTGGAGCCCCACACACGATGCACTTGGTCATGTGCATTCGGGTTACAAAATCGCATTGCCAGCAGTATTTACGATCGCCTTCGTCGCCAGCTTTTCTTTCAATGTCTAGTTCAGTTGCCAATCGAATGTCCCCTCAGCATTCATGTTATTCATTATATAGACATAATAAGCTGTAAGTCCTCGTTCCAGGACTCTAAAGTTCAAACTCCCCGATAAATAAGGCGAAGCTGGCAATTTAGCCCTATTATCATCCAGTGACTAAATAATAATTGTTATGAGTGAACCTTTTTGCCATTCGGTGGTTGGGCTGGCTAGAGCTTTATGAGAAGCCGTTTCGATCCCTTGTAATAGGTTGCACAGATTTTGAGCGAAGGAAAATGTCCAAACGGCTCAAGAATAGATCCTACTAGGCATTTTTCCAGGTGATGCATTACATTGACCCAAATTTGAACATGTAGCTTCAAGTGACACTTAGGGCAGTTGCCCCAGTCAGTTCAAGCCGAGAGCGGAAAGTCCTAAGCCTAATTGCCAGTAGCCAGTGCAGTGAGTAATCACTAAATTGCAGAGCTTCCTTGTATGTTGGAGAGCGCTGTTAAAAAACATGTCACGAATCTATTCAGCCGTCTCAGTAGTTGCGATCACACATAGGCAACACTGCTTACCCATTCACTATTAAAACAACAGTTCTCACAATATAATCACTAAATCAAAAATAGTAGAGCAAAGAATAACCTCAGACTATTTCAGCAGTAAAAACAGTATAATTTTTAGCCTAATATGGTCAACAGATCAAAACCCCACAGGCAATACAGCCAACTTAGTAGGAACAATAGACAGGTAGCTTATCAACTAGTTTTTTAGACAAATAAAAGCATTCGACCGACATATTACAATCATTAATCAATGGCTCACAGGAAGACAATAAAAAACTCTTTAAAATCATTTTTTTGCATAACTAAAATCTACTCAAAGTCAAAATATCAGACTGCAAATCATTAAGCATTGCACAGACATAGCGTAAAAAAATGTATCGAACAGCATAAAAATTCAATGCCAATCTGACAGATTTATAGACAATCAATCATAAATACATTGCCAAATTTACAACCATTGTGGCAGCTAGATTCTAGTAGCAAAAAGCTAATAATAGCAGTCATATATCTAGCTAGAACCCAAGCATGCAAAAAGTGATATTTGGGCAAAGCTCATGGATTTAATAATGCAATGAAGACTATATCTAGATTTATAGGGCTATTCATAGCTTGCATCGGATTTACTTTGAGTCTGATGGTGCCAATTTCTCCCTCTATAGCTGATACATTAACTCTGGACGTCAATGATGTCTCCTTCCTGTGGCCTATCCCCACCACTCAACAAGACGTGGCAAGATTAATTTCCGTGGGAGAAGAAACTTTAACCGGCGGAAAAATATGGCCACAGCAAGTATTTGATTCTGTTATTAACCAAGCACAAACGGTTAAAGTCTCAAACAATACGATTGATTTTGGTCGCACCTTCGCACCTCAGATCCAGCAGATAGACACCTGGAAAGTGGTAGGGGTCAGGGTAGATCCATGCGCACCCGGCACGGACAAAGCCATTAATCGGGTCTTTGGTTGTGCACCGCAAATCCGTGTGGTTGCTCAGCCTGTAACTGTTAGTGCTGCTGGACCTAAGATCCATGATTTGACAGCGCATCTAGTGTTCAGATACCTCCAAGGGGTGGATACACCAGCTATCCCCAATGGACCACCCAAAGCCATACCAGATGAACGTAAATTTCGTGAAATCGTTAATGATTTAAAGACCTTAAAAGCAGACCTACAGTTAGCTGGAATTGAAACCAACGGGAATTTAAGTATTCATCCCGGACTCAAAGCCAAACAAGCTAAGTTCGAAAGCAGTCTAAAGCAATTTCTACAAAAACACCTTTCAGAACAACAACTCGGAGGTGTTGCATTTATGGGGCTAGATGGAACCCAAGAACCCTGGATATTCTTTGCGATGTCTAGACAACCAGATGGAACCTTTGTGCAACAGGCTTTCCCAACACTTGGGGGACTAAATGCTCAAATGATCACTGGGACAAGCTTTGGTCAACGCATTATTCCAACCCCCACGCCCACCAATATTGATCGGAACCAAGGGGTCAGTACAGCTATGTTGCTTGGCCCCACCACTACAGCTAGATTAGGGAACTCTGTTGTTCAAGGCAGTCCAACCCCACAGGTACAGGATATTCCTGACATTATTGCTAATCCTCAAAAATCCAACTTTTTCAATACGGATTGCGTCAGTTGTCATACGGAAAGTGTTTTCCGTAGCCGACTAATCAAATCCAAAAATAGAGCCTTCAGTTACAAGCGACCCACTAATATTTCTAGTGTTGATCCATCACTCCTACCCAAAAGTGGATGGAATGTCAGGAGTTTTGGGTGGTTCCCTCCTGCAAGCCCAACTAGAAAAGCAATTCCAACCATCTCAATGAGAACAGCTAACGAAGCTGCTGAATCCGTAGAGTTTATCAATCACAAATATCTGGGCGAATCTGATTGAAGTTTTTTATATCTCAAGCATTCTGATCTCCAAAGCTTAGGCCAAAGATGCGGACATATATCGCTTTCACATCTGCATAAACTTTAGGGTTTTACATCTTGATGACATGGCTAACCAGGATTTTTGGCACTGGTCTACTAACAGGGCACATACCTAAACCCTTTATTGGTGAGGAGTTCTAGTGTGCTCAACGGACGAGAACAAAATCCCATCTCCATTGCTGGTGTGGTCTGCTTACTGAGCCCCAATGGGGTCTAACCCAGTTATGAATCAGGCGTTGTACATCTAGCACTCGCTGTAACCCGACCGCTTCTTAGCGTAGAGATTCTGCCGTCTTCGATAAGCACTACATCGTCTCCTCAAGGCAGCATTGTGAGCCTCATTATGATTGGCATGGACCTCAGACCCTAGACTGATAGCGGTAAAGGGATGCTCTGCTTTCACCCACTCTACTCGCCGATTCCCCTGAGACCCTTTAACTTTCATCGCGACTTCTAACCCCTCTCGCCAAACCTTGCGATGCCCATAGTCAGGATGACACTCCTCACCATTGAGATAGACATTGGCGAGCTTCCAAAGTTCTTGTCCATAACGCCTCTCACCATCGGTAAACCATCGAATCCCATCACAGGCTTTGACCCACTCCCAAGCTGAGTAAACGCCATTTGCAAAAGTTGTGCATCCTTGAGGCCAGCTTGTGCTGTCAACCAATAGCGGCTTTCGCGTTCAAGGAAATGGATGGTCCAGCCCTGGGATTGGCTGGGGGGAAGATTTTTGCCTACACGCGTGTAAACTTCATCCCTTCTACCGTCACATCAGAGGCTGCTGGTGCGGGAGGTGACCAGTTCTGTGCTTGGTCTGCTAGGCGTTTTTCCCAACGCATAATGGTGGTATGAGATTTACCGAAAGTTCGACCTGCAGCACGAATACCCATCCCTTCGGTGCGAGCTTTGATGGCATAGCTCACTACTGAACTAGCGGTGCGTAAGCGAGCCATTGGGGTACCCGTGCGTTCGTTGAAACGCCGATTGCAATCCTTACACTGATATCGCTGGACTAATATCCCATCTTGCAGGCTATCAAAGCCGCGCTTTAGGATCTTCTCGCTTAGACAATATGGGCATTCCATTGATCTACATTAGGTTGCGTCGGAAGCATTATAGCTAGATCCTGCTAACAGACCAGTGCCAGTCAGTGGGGTTTACACCTATGGACAGCCCAGAGTAGGCGATCAAACGTTTACAAACAAATTCAATCCCCCCTTAAGGTCTAAAACCTTCCGCGTGATCAATAACAATGATGTTGTCGCTAGAATTCCCAACATTGGCTATACAGATGTAGGGCAAGTTAAGGGGAGCATGTCACCTTTGCATTCCAATTAAGCCATTGAGGTAAGCACACCGATGTGCCAGCACTTGCGGGACATTACTTTCATTCCACTGCGCCCCTGAAATTTTGACTCTGCGACTAATCTGCTTGATAGCAGATTCAACAGCCCCAGACCCAATAGAGCAGATTTGCTCACTCTGGTAATAGTCATAATTGACGATCCGATGCCGATGTTTGCGAACATAGTTGCAAAAGACTTGGGCCTGCTTTTCTTCAATGACTCAAATAGAGCCAAGGTTTCATCAACCTTCCCCTGCCATAAGAGCTGCTCAGCCTGGTGCAGACGTTTGAGGGACCCACCGACCTTATGAAGATTTTCCACCAGATGGTACCAGTCCAGAATCTCTCGCCGTTGCTCAGGTATGCTCAGCTGACGAATGATATTCCAAATGCCATCATGACCATCCCTAAACAAGTCAGTGGAGAGGCTAACGGTTGCTGGTGAGTCCAGTCAATGAGCCGGGCATTATTGTGATAATCCGCGATGAGTCCCACATGCGTTGCCAGGGTTTTATAGTCTTTCCACTGACAAGGGTGTCCTAAAGGGGTGCGGATGCGCACTTTGCCACCATCTACACTCACTTCGGTTAAGCTTCATGAGCCTGGGGGTAGGAAACCGTTGTTGATGCACCAATCGCTGCTGGGTTTTGGCTGGTACCTGAATCCCAGTTAAATAAGCCACATCTTTAGCAGTTTGAGCATAGGAGACATTGGCACTGATGCGCAAGCAACAATTCTCTAAATGAGGACTGATTTGACGATAGGGGGAAACGGCTAGATGCTGTGCCTGTTGAGTTGTAATGCTTAGAACGCCCAAGGTGCTTTTCAGGCGTCGGTTGCGGCCTGCTGCTGTGCCAGTAGCTGTGCGGATAAAAATGACCGAGTTCGGGACTGACATGGGTCTGAATTTGCTGACGCACCGTCATCTCAATACCTTCTAGCGTCTTCAGGTTCTCTGGATCGCTTTCTTCGTACAGTAATTGGGCTATCGCATCAAGATGGACTTTGAGTTGAGCTGCTTTTTCGGAGTTCATTGATGAAGACTTCTGGGCAACACTTGTATCCTGAACGATTTCAAAACAATCTGCAAAGGTGACATGCTCCCAAGTTAAGTATTTTGATGAAGATGGTAGTTTATATGATGAATCTAACCTGAATCGATTTACAAAATTCCTAACTCGCCTGGAAGGTCGACTGAAAGACTTAGGAAGTCCTAGTTCCGATGGCATAAAAGATCACAATTTGGGCGAAGAATATATTCCACACCTAAAAGCTAAACGTCCCAATTCCATGACGGTATAGCTTCAAGAGCGTGTTGGTGTTATCTCATTCAGTGACACGTGACACGCTCCTCTTTTATTCAACCCAGTTTCATGGCTATTCCAAACGCTTCTGAGTTTGAACATCGAACCAATGCAGCTGATTCGTGGGTAATGCCACCGAAATCGTATCTCCCGACCAAGTTTGATCGGTGGGTAACAAAGCCCGAATCGTCTCTTCACCGCCCTGAACTTTAATGCTCAAGAGATTACTCATCCCCAAGTTCTCCACCAGGTAGACTTGGCCTGTAACCGTGGTGGCATCCCCTGATGTAGCGAGTCGGGTATGTTCAGGCCGAATGCCTAAAACAATTTCCCTCGGGTTCCCGGCACTACTCGGTAGAGGAATCCGAGTCTCCCCGAGAATAGCTGATTGATTCTCACACCTGAGGGTTAACAGATTCATCTGGGGGCTACCAATAAATCCAGCCACAAACTGGTTGGCAGGCCGAGAATAAATTTGTTGGGGCGGATCGAGCTGCTGTAAATCCCCTTGGTAGAGCACCGCCACCTTGGACGAAAGCGTCATCGCTTCTGTCTGATCATGAGTGACGTAGACAACCGGGGCATTTTGCTTTTCAAAGAGCTGCTTGAGTTCCGCTCGCACCTGCTCTCGCAGCAAAGCATCTAGATTGCTCAACGGCTCATCTAACAGGAATACGGCAGGGTTGCGCACTAAAGCTCGACCAAGGGCCACTCGCTGCCGCTGTCCCCCGGAGAGTTGTCCCGGTTTACGACGCATCAAGTCATCGAGGTTGAGGACTCGGCTGGCTTCAGCCACCCGCTGCTGGATATCAGTGCTAGACATTTTGCGTAGCTTCAGTCCTGACGCAATATTGTCGTAGACATTCATATGGGGATAGAGGGCATAGCTTTGAAACACCATGGCAATATCTCGGTCCCCGGCACTTTTATGGGTAACCACGTCGGGTCCAATCACCACATCCCCTCGGGTGGGCTGTTCTAGCCCTGCAATCAGCCGCAGAGTTGTGGATTTGCCACAGCCGGAGGGCCCCAACAACGTCAAGAACTCACCATCCTCCACCGTTAAGCTGAGGTCTTTAACAGGAACAACTTTAGGGTTGTAGGTTTTATTCAGGTGTTTGATCTCAAGTTTGGCCATAGGGCAGAGGGAAGTTGAAGTTGGTTAAAAGGCTAACGCTGGCCTAAAAAGTTTCCGGCTAAGCGCAGGGCATCGGCAACATCGACATCACCGTCCCCATCACTGTCTAGAAATTGATTTAACACAGGATTAGAACCCTGTTGCGGATTGGCTTGGGAAGAACCGCTATGGAGCAAATTCAACACAATGGGAACCAGGACGGGCAACAGGCCTTGAATCACGCTGCTACTTAAGCCGGTCCGCTGAGCAATTTCTTGGGCAATTTGCTGTTGTTGTCCGTCAGAAAACAGGGCATTGACTGCAGCCCCATTCGCACTCGTACCACTATATTGGTTGACGAGGGCTTGGGCTTGGTCCGCTGACTGAGACTTTAATGCAGAACGAACATGGTTGCCCAGTAGAGACATCGCCGCTTCGGTAGAGCTATTGTTCATGCCTTGTTGCTGGCTGAGTTGCTGCACCGTATTCAGGATATTGCCTAATTGGCCGGTATTAGCCTGTAAGGCTGGGTTATCAATAGCACTAACGATTTGATCAAAGAGTCCCATAGTTTTTTGTCGGCTTCAGGTGAGGATCGGACTGCAGCATCATGCTTCAGTCCAGAGATCGATAACTGAGCCTCATCCTAAGGGGTGAGCATTCATGGGATCAAGTTAAGGGCGCATCCCTTCATTGGACTTTACGTTTACCAAAGCAATAGCAATTTACTCTCTCATCACATAACCCACGCCCCTGACCGTCTGAATTAACCGCTTTTCTTGGTTCTCTTCTAGCTTGAGACGAAGGTAGCGAATGTAAACTTCGATGATATTTGAGTCCCCCATAAAGTCGTAGCCCCAGACTTGTTCCAGGATGCGATCGCGGGTCAATACCTGGCGAGGATGCATCATCAAATACACCAGCAAATCAAACTCTTTGGCCGTTAGCTCAATGGAGCGTTCACCCCGGAAGATCTCACGGGTGCGCTGGTTAAGGGTCAAGTTAGAGAATTCCAAAACATCGGGATCTTCTTCTTGGGTTCGCCGCAAGTGGGCTCGCACCCTGGCTAACAGCTCTTCGATGCTAAAGGGCTTCACCATATAGTCATCCGCCCCGGCATCCAGCCCTTCGACCCGATCGCTAATTTCATCTTTGGCGGTCAATAAAATGACGGGTACTTTATCCCCAGTTGCCCGCAGACGGCGGCAGACTTCAACACCAGAGAACCCTGGCAACATCCAGTCTAGGAGAATCAAATCCGGTTGAGACTCGCGAGCAGCGGTGAGTCCGCCGATGCCATCATTGGCCACGGTCACCTGATACCCCTCATGGGTCAGTTCCATCTCAACAAATTGAGCCAGTTTGGTTTCGTCTTCAACCAGGAGAATATGTGCTGTCATATTTTTGCTTCAGGAGATATGGGTAACGTCACGGTGAATGTACTGCCTTCACCCTCGGCAGACAGGACACTGACTTGTCCTCCCATGCCTTCGGTAAAGGTCTTGACTAGGGAGAGGCCCAGACCAACGCCACCGGTACAGCGGGCTCGGGCTTCATCTAATCGATAAAAACGTTCAAAAATGCGGGACTGTTGTTTGAGAGGAATACCATCGCCGCGATCGCACACATGAATCAAAGCTGTGTCCTCTCGTTGTTCTAGCTTCACAGTGACAGGTTCCGTCGTTGCAGAATATTTAATCGCATTTTCCACCAAGTTTACCAATACCTGTTGGAGACGCTTCGCATCAGCAAAAACGGGAATTAAAGGAGACTCAAACTCCAAATCAATCTCACGCTGATTAAACTTGTCTGCCATATTAACGACTTCTACCGCCACATCATTCAGAATCAACGTCTCCAGATGATAAGGCATATACCCATCATCCGCTCGGGCTAAACACAGCAAATCTTGCAATAACTGAATCGTCAGGTCCGCCTCAGCCGTAGAGATTTCCAAGGCTTCCCGCTGCATTTCAGTCAGGTTATCGCCCCGCCGTTGAATACTTTGCAAATAGCCCCGGACGATCGTGAGAGGTGTTCGCAGTTCATGGGAGACATTGCTCACAAACTCTCGCTGTCGCTCCGTAGCATGCTGCTGCTCATGCCAGGCCTCAGATAGGCGCTCCAACATCCGATTGAAAGTCTCTGTCAATTCCTGGATTTCACTGGGCGCATTATCAATTTCTACCTTTGTCTTCCCTAAATCATCCGGCGAAATGGCTTTTGTCATTAAGTCCATTTGGCTTAAGGAGCGTAAGGAACGATGAACATACCAAGTTAAAGCCAAAGTGATCAAGACAACGGCAACTGAACTAGCCAAAGCCAGGGATTGCACACTAGCGATAAACTGGCGTTGATCCTCAGTAATATCTTGAGCTACAAATAACGTTCCCAAAGACTGGTTCCTCACCATTAAAGGGCTATGGCAGGCGACAAAATCTCGTCCTTGAATGTGATAAACCTTGGGGACAATGCTGTCTCGGAAAGCCGTTGCCAACGTACCAGGGCCTTCAAATCGTTGCCACGTTGGCCCCGACATATTGGCAGACATCGCCACCAAATTTTCTTGGGAATCGTTGACCCACAGCAGTAAATTACGTCCTGACCGATTGTTAATCGCCTTTTCGATACTCTTTTGCAGCGGGAACATCTCATCTTGTTGATAAAGCACCACATCATCCGCAATTCGATCGCTAATATCAACAATTTTTTGCTTATGACTAGAAATCAAAATCCGCTGCATCTTCCAGCTCGTCCATACAGCGACACTGGTTAACCCCACAGCAATCAGTCCTGCAATACTAGCCGTCAGCCGAAACTGGAGTGACTTAGGATTCACAGCTTGGCGCAACTGGGGAGAGACGTTTCGCCATCCCTTACCCAGGGAAGATTTGATCGGAAGTTCACCCACGCTAGTCGTCCCTCAAAATAACTTAGCGGTATGGGAAACTGAATCAAAGCTGTACCGGTTCTGATAATCCGTCAGTCCGTAAAGATTAAACGTCACCGTTGGTTCATCCCCTAATGCTTCTACACAGTGAATGGCTTCAGGCATTAGGCTAATCGTATCGCCAGGATTTAAAGTCAACTCTCCTACAGACTCAATTTTGTGGGGATTGTCATCCGATGGGGTCCGCTGCCAAAACGTATTTTTCTCTTGGCCACTTACCAGCGCTACAACCCCCCACGTCGCATGATTATGAATCTGGGACGTTTGCCCCGGTGCCCAAACCACCGTTTGTACCGTCAGCGGGAAATTCGGCTCATCGTAGAGCATGGTGACAGACCAGCCCTTTTCAGGGTCAGGAGGCTGAATCTCAAACTGCAACCAGGCCGAGTCCGTTAACAGTTCTCTAACGAGGGGATAAATGGCCTGCAAACGCTCCTGATCTTGGTCAGTCGCGGCTAAAATATCTTCAACTTCTGTCAGAAACCGGTATAGTCTATAGGTTTGCGCTCTCTTCTGTGGCAAAGACTGATGGGACCAAGGTTGCACTTGGCCATCATCCTTCACGAACCAATCTTGGTCTACCATCTTGACGTTCTACAAAGTGGACTCAAATCTATTGAACACTGACTGGATAGTCAGGGGTAGGGGTCAGGAGACGACTGAAGGCATAGTTCCCCAGCTTTAGCGTAATCGCATAGGATTGAGTTTGTCCTTGATTGAGGTCACCATCACTCACTTTAGGTAAAGTCACTGGGTTAATCCCTTCCCCCCACAAATAGAAACCCAGGCTTAAAACTGGATTTGCGTTTTTCCAAAGTTTCGCTGCTCAGTTTCTTACAATCATCCGCCTGTGTTGTTTTGAACCTGAATTTTTCAGATTCTGTCTCTAAAAATTGACAGCCAGTTTGAGTCAATTTAATCACTTCTACAGGTTGATCGACATCGCTGGTTTGAGTGTTTGAATCACAGCCTTCCACAAGGACAAATGCGAATAAACTTTCATACCGAATGAGTCTAGATTGCATAGGGTTTCATCTCATCAAGGGGGCTAAAGCAAAGCCCTATCTCAAGTTTAAAGTTGTACAGATGATATCGCCCTGACCCCTAAATAAATTTTTCCTGAGAAGTATGTAGAATCAACCCAAACAGGCTTTAGGGTCACTGTTTAAAATCCTTCAATCCTGCCATAAATCACTTTCTTAACCAATCCCAATCTCCTTCTCAGCAAAATTTCAGATTAGTCAGTCTCAATCAAGAATGTCTGCCTGAACCTTCTGAAGAATTCGCCAAAAGAACTTCCTATTTCAGCCAAATTTCCATTTAATGCAACAATTAATTAGGCAATTTTAGTTGCACCAAAGATTAATCCGTCATGGAGAGTATCAATGAAAGTTAAATATATGGCAATGGTTGCCACCGTTTCTCTACTCAGTGTTGGTGGCCTGGTGATCGGTTGCGCTAATCCCTGTGCTGCTCAAGATAAGAACGGAGCCGAAACAACTGAAACAGCAGATCCCTGTGCTGCAAAGTCAGGCGATCCCTGTGCTGCCAAAGATGACCCCTGTGCTGCCAAAGGAGATCCTTGCGCCGCTAAAGATGACCCCTGTGCTGCCAAAGGAGATCCTTGCGCCGCTAAAGATGCCCCCTGTGCTGCCAAGGCAGATCCTTGCGCTGCAAAAGATGACCCCTGCGCTGCCAAATCTGAAGACCCCTGTGCAGGCTCCTAATCCTTTTCCCCATAGCCTTCGTTAAGGCTGTGCTCAATTACAACTACAGATAACGATAGAATGCTGGAGGTAGATACTATGGTGTCTACCTCTGTTCTATCTGCTGTTTTGCGAGAATTTGATCCATCACCATTGCCAACCAGAGATCCAAGCAAATGCACTGGGACAGATAGTTAGCAAAACCGTTTTCAATGATTAATCAGATGAAATCAACCACTATGTCTTTACGTGTCAAGTTTGCCTGTTTCTGTGTGGCGTTTGCATTGCTCTTCAGCAGTATTATCAGCCCGCCTGCCCTTGCGGTGACTCAAATTCAACTTAAGGATCTCACCTATGAAGAATGCTCTGCTGAGGTTGGCAAAGGAACCGTCACCAGTGGAGGACCAATCATGCGATTGGCCAACTGTTTTATCATTTCGGGGACAACGGTCAACAAATCCGGCAAACCTGTGATGGATGCAGACGTATTTGGCCGTATCTTTGATGCAAACAACAATCCAGCCATGGAAAACCGGGGACGGTTGGGAGCCATTGATATCGTTGAGCCTGGAGAAGGCACTTTCGAGCTAAGGGTGAGTGTTCCCGATGCCCTAGAAACCCCCTTTAAACTTGAACAGTTTAAGGCAAGCGGTTTTACAGCCAAAGTCCGTTAACGACTATTAATTTAACCAATAAAAAACAACCTGAGTTCAGCGTTAGAACTCAGGTTGTTTTTTATTTCAGAATAATGAGAAGACTGGCGAGCCTATAGCCGTTATTTCTAAATGGCGATTCCAGTCACAGCCTGCTGTAGGAACTGTAAAAGGAAAATAGCCAGAATCGGTGAAAAGTCGATGCCACCTAGAGGGGGAATGATGGAACGAAAAATATTGAGATAGGGATCAGTAAGCTGACTCAAAACCGAAAAGGGTGCACTACTCCAATCAATATTGGGGAACCAGCTTAGCAAAATCCGAATGATTAATAGAGCGAAGTAAATTTGTAAAAATGTTGCGAGACTACTAGCAATTAATGCTGTGATTTCGGTTGCTGCCATGGTGATGTATATGGGATTAGTCGTACAAGGTAGATTAATACTGATATCCATCAGTTTAGCGGATGTTTTGTAGTCAGGGTATACGGTGAGATTGTGAGATTGCCGTTCGAGAGGATCGGCCATCCACCACTATGGGGATACCCGACATCATCTAAATTCACCTAAGCAGTTTCAAAAGCGCGATCGCCCGCATCTCCTAACCCAGGAACAATAAACCCTTGTTCATTCAAGCCTTCATCAATCGTCGCAGTATAGATTTGTAAACTCGGGTAGTTTTCACCCAATTGCTTCAGCGCTGGGGGCGCTGCCACGACTGAGATAATCCGAACTAACTCTGGATCAGCTTGGCGTTGGGTGAGTTCCTGCATGGTGGCCATAATCGAACCGCCCGTGGCTAGCATCGGCTCTGTGATCAAGATGCGAGTTTGGGGCAGAAACTGATCTGGAAGTTTATTCAAATAACAGTGAGGTTGCAGGGTTTCTTCATCGCGCGCTAAACCCAAGTGGTAGGTGGCGGCTCTCGGGATGACACTTTGTGCGCCCTCTAGTAATGTCAGGCCAGCTCTGAGAATCGGTACCACTGCAACGGGTAGTTCAGGATTGATCACAGCAGCGGCAGCAGGACCTAAAGGTGTCTCAACTGTTGTTTCTACTAAAGGGAACCATTCCCGCATGGCTTCGTAAGTCAGCCATCGACCTAGCTCCGTCATCGCCGTCCGAAACATTACCCCTGGTGTATTCCGATCGCGGGCCACCGCCAACCAATGCTTAATTAAAGGATGAGGAGGAACATATACCCGAAGTTGAAGCGCCATATGGTTACTGAAGCAGGTTAGGAGCAAAGCAGTTCGTTCTTGAACCTGACCTATCATACGCCGTTTAATCCCTTGCCATCGGTGTCGAAACACAGACACCCAAAATTTTATTGAGAATTAATTGCAATTAGTCGGCAACTGATCTATATTTATTCATGTGTTCTCCTCTCAGAGGATTCGGCAGGTGGGGCCAAGGCGTTAGCGCAGCTTGGTTCCATTTTTTTTGAGGGGTTAGGTCTACAACAGCAGTCAAGGCTGATTCGTTTCTCTTTCAAGCAGGATAATAAAAGAGAAACATCCTACTAGCCCTTGCCCATGCCATCCTCTCTAAACAGCGGTCCTGATCAGACAATTAATTATGATGCCATCGTCATTGGCTCAGGGATTGGAGGATTGGTAACAGCGACTCAACTCGCAGCAAAAGGGGCCAACGTATTGGTTTTGGAACGTTACCTCATTCCAGGCGGAAGCGCAGGGTACTTTGAGCGCAGTGGCTATCGGTTTGATGTTGGGGCGTCCATGATTTTTGGATTTGGAGATCAGGGCACAACTAATCTGTTAACCCGCGCTTTAGCAGCCGTTGACCAGCACCTTGAGACCTTTCCCGATCCCGTCCAAATTCACTACCATCTCCCTCAGAACTTAGACCTGAAGGTGCATAGAGACTATGAGAAGTTTTTGCAAGAACTGATTTCACTTTTTCCCCATGAGCGCCGTGGCATCCGCCAGTTTTACGACACCTGTTGGCAAATCTTTAATAGCCTTAACAGTATGGAGTTGCTGTCTCTAGAAGAGCTTGGCTACCTAGCCCGTTCCTTTTGGCAGCATCCGGGCAGTTGTTTTCGGCTATTGCAGTATTTACCCCGCAATGTCGGGGACTATGCTCGGCGATATATCAAAGACCCTATTCTTCTCAAGTTTATTGATATGGAGTGCTATTGCTGGTCGGTGGTACCAGCCGCCCAAACGCCCATGATCAATGCTGGTATGGTGTTCTCTGATCGCCATTATGGCGGGGTGAATTATCCCAAGGGTGGGGTGGGTCAAATTGCCCTCAAGCTAGTGGAAGGACTAGAAGCTTCCGGGAGCCAGATTCGCTATCGGTCCCGGGTCAATAAAATTGTCTTGGAGCAGGGAACAGCCGTTGGGGTTCAGCTAGCCACGGGAGAAACCTACCGCGGCCAGCAGATTATTTCTAACGCCACTCGCTGGGACACGTTTGGCCATTTAGTAGATGAAGTTCCGCCAGCAGAAGCCAAGTGGCGACAACGCTATACCAAGTCTCCTAGCTTTTTAAGTCTGCATTTAGGGGTGAAAGCAGAAGCACTCCCTACAAACTTAGATTGCCATCATATTTTGTTGAGCGACTGGGATAAGATGGCTGAACCTGGCGCAACGGTATTTGTGTCCATTCCCACACTGCTCGACTCCTCGTTAGCCCCACCAGGACATCATATTGTCCATGCCTTTACACCAAGTTGGGTTAAGGATTGGCAGGTGAGATCGCAAACTCAATACAATGCCCAAAAACAAGCGGCAGCCCAAAAACTGATTAGCCGATTGCAACAAATTATCCCCAACTTGGACCAGCATATTCATCATATGGAAGTAGGCACGCCCCGCACCCACCGCCGCTTCCTTGGTCGCCAGGACGGCACCTATGGCCCTATCCCTAGCCGTCAACCCTGGGGTTTAGTGGGTATGCCCTTTAACCGCACCGCCATTCCTGGGTTATATTGCGTCGGGGATAGTACCTTTCCAGGGCAGGGCCTAAACGCCGTTGCTTTTTCGGGGTTTGCCTGTGCTCACCGAGTCGCCAAAGATTTGAAGCTATGACTAGCCCTGCTCCGCTTTTTCCAGGATTTCACAAGATTAGAGTTGACGGATTGCCGTAATGTGTTGAATGATAGTGAATCGCAGTTAATGCACAGCCAGCGGAACTGGCGGAATTGGTAGACGCGCTAGGTTCAGGTCCTAGTGTCTGCAAAGACATCCGGGTTCAAGTCCCGGGTTCCGCATCTTTTACACACTATGATTACCAGCTTGCAAAATCCGCTGATTAAACAAATGCGGAAGTTGCAGCAGGTCAAACATCGCCGCCAGCAGGGCAAGCTGCTGCTCGAAGGCACCCATTTACTCCAGTCTGCCTGGGAGCAAAATTGGTCCTTTGAGATTGTTTGCTATACAGATAGATGGCAAGCCAAATATCCCCAACTATGGCAGCAAATTCAAGGCCGAACGGTTCGGTTAGAGCAGGTCAGCCCAGAGGTCTTGCAAGCCACGGCAACTACCGTGCATCCTGATGGCGTGGTAGCAGTCGTCAGTCGACCAGCAACGCCAGCGCTACCGATTCAGACCCTAGGACTAGCCTTAGAGACCATTCAAGATCCGGGCAATCTCGGGACCTTGATTCGGACCGCTGTAGCAACTCAGGTGGAAGGGCTGTTGCTCAATCAACAGTGTGCAGATCTAGAAAGTCCCAAAGTATTGCGGGCTTCAGCCGGAGCTTGGTTTCATCTTCCTCAGCGGGCAACGGATACATTCATCACCGTATTACAAACGTATCAACAACAGGGCATGCAGCTTGTTGCTACGGTTCCCCATGCATCCCAAACCTTTTGGCAGGTGGATTATCGCCAACCCACCCTAATCTTAATTGGCAATGAAGGCGCAGGGTTATCCCAGCCTGTGTTGGATTTGGCCGATCATCAGGTCAATATTCCCATTGCTCAAGGGGTGGAGTCGTTGAATGCTGCGATCGCAGCTGCGCTTCTCCTCTACGAAGTCCGTCGGCAGCGTGATGGCAAACCAACTTGATTACGTTCAATAACATCCAAGAGACTCCGCCCCAGAAGCCCATAGAATAAAACTACCTAGTAAAGCTGCTGCAATTTTTAAAAATTTTCTATGACCACTGAAACGTCCTCTGCCAATGAAGTTGCTGCTGATGATTATGTTGTCATCGGTCTAGCGACCTGCTTTGTCAAAAAAGATAATAAGCTGCATCCAGTCAAAATCGTAGAGCCGATTCCTTCTGCCGCTCTAGAAGCGATTCTCAAAGGGATTCCCACCTCCTACGAAATGGCAGTTGCAACCACAGTTGGAGCAGTTTGGTCTAATGAAACACCTCAAGCTCCTTCAGGATTTCCGGCTGAAGCCCAATTCTGTGATGAGTTTTCTTTCCGCCTCCAAGCCACAGCCCGCAGTTATCGGTCACGCCCCGTTGCCAAGGAGCACCTAGCACCAGGAGCCCTAAAAACAGACTTCAACTTCTCCACAGAACGGAAACGAATGCTCAATGCAGACCGCACGGTCAGTACTGAAGACAATGTCAAACAGCATTCCCATACCCATAAAGTCCTCTAATCAGGCCATATAGCTGACTTAGTCTGTCGATTATTCCTAGTCCATAGGTCCCGCCCAACCTATTTGGTTTGCTCGGGTCTGATTCTGCTGGGCAAAGTGAACATTAATTTTACTGACAGCACAAAAAATTAAAGCAAGACTTTAGAAACGCTAATCCGTTGTGTTGATAGCTATTCTAGAGTTTTCTCCCTAAGGAAAAAGAGGGGATAAATAAAACTGTATTTAATGATACAAAATCTCTGTGATCCACTCTCTTAGGATATTAGGCTAAATCCTTAGCTTGACTCACCCTGAGCATTTTTGTTTGACCGCTTTTTATGAGCTTGGTAACATTTCTACCCCAGGGAATGCACTTGAGCTTGCTATTTACTGTTAAGGAGTAATTCATGGCCCAATCCCCCCAGGACATTCTGAATTGGATTAAAAACGACAATATTCAAGTCGTTGATCTTAAATTCATTGATATGCCAGGTATTTGGCAGCACCTGACCCTTTATCAAGATCAAATTGACGAAAGTAGCTTCACCGATGGTGTTGCATTTGATGGTTCTAGTATCCGGGGTTGGAAAGCCATCAACGAATCGGATATGGCCATGGTGCCTGATCCCAATACGGCTTGGATCGATCCGTTCATGGAAGAGCCCACTCTGAGCATGATTTGTAGCATTCAAGAACCTCGGACCAAAGAACCCTACGATCGATGCCCTCGCTCCATTGCTCAAAAGGCATTGGATTACCTCGCCACCACAGGTATTGGTGATACCGCATACTTCGGTCCTGAAGCTGAATTTTTCATCTTCGAAGATGTACGCTTTGATCAAACTGAAAATTCTGCCTATTACTATGTAGATACCAAAGAAGGTCGTTGGAATTCTGGAGCCGTTGAGGAAGGCGGTAACCTAGGTTATAAGCCCCGCTATAAGGAAGGCTATTTTCCCGTTTCTCCCACCGATACCCTTCAAGATATGCGGACGGAGATGCTGTTGACTATGGCTAAGTGCGGGGTGCCCATCGAAAAGCATCACCATGAAGTAGCCACGGGTGGCCAATGCGAACTGGGTATCAAGTTCCAGCCGATCATCGAGTCAGGGGATAGCTTGATGATCTATAAGTATTGCGTCAAGAATGTTGCCAAAAAATATGGCAAATCAGCGACCTTTATGCCCAAGCCCCTGTTTAACGACAATGGGTCGGGAATGCATACTCACCAGTCCATCTGGAAAGCTGGGCAGCCTCTATTTTGGGGAGATGGCTATGCCAATCTGAGCCAGACAGCGTTGCATTACATTGGCGGTATCCTTAAGCATGCCCCGGCATTATTGGCCCTCACCAACCCCACCACCAATTCTTATAAGCGTTTGGTTCCGGGCTTTGAGGCTCCCGTTAACCTGGCCTACTCTCAAGGTAACCGCTCTGCATCCATTCGGATTCCGCTTTCTGGTCCTAATCCCAAAGCAAAGCGTCTAGAATTCCGTTGTCCTGATGCTACTTGTAATCCATATCTCGCCTTTGCTGCGATGCTCTGTGCCGGGATTGACGGGATTAAAAATCAAATTGATCCAGGCAGCTCTTTGGATGTTGATATTTATGATCTCAGTCCTGAAGAACTCGCCAAGATTCCTTCTACCCCCGGTTCCTTGCTAGAAGCTTTAGAAGCATTGCAAAATGATCATAACTTCTTAGTCGACTCGGGTGTCTTTACTCAGGACTTCGTTGAGAACTGGATTGAGTACAAACTCGACAATGAGGTTAACCCCATGCGGTTGCGCCCTCATCCCTATGAATTGTCCTTGTACTACGATGTCTAGGACAGGTGTTCTAGGCTAGAGTCAAAGTGATTTACAACAAAAGCTGCCTGTACAGGCAGCTTTTGTTGTAAAAAGCGATCAAAAATATAGATTCCTTTACACTTAACTTAATATAAATTTCATTATTGTAGACTTCGAAAGTGATTGATCTTGATTGGCAGGCTAGATAGCGGTCGCTGACCTACTTTTCTTTGTTCTCTAAATCACAATCTAGTTTGAAAACGATGACCTAATGGTAGGTTATCGTTTTTTAGTAAGGTGATTTGAGGTGGAAATCAATGTATTGAGGCACTACCAAAAACTTGGTAGACAATAAAACATGCTATCTTGTCCGAAATCATAATCAAGTTCAGCATGCCAAGAACTAGGGGAGTAGTTTGGCATCAGCAACTTGGTTTTATTCCTAGACATCCATTCAACACAGATGATGTCATTATTTTCTAGTGAAGTAAAAGCCTTCTCTATAGATAGACGGGGATGTTTCACGCGTTAGAAAAATGAGTGCAATTGTGCCAACCCTATGAATCTCAAATCCTTAAACCAAGTATCAGATGCTAGCCAGGCCCCTCAAGACGATGGGCCAACAACAAAAACTCCTCTCTCAGGTCATCAAGACCAATTATTACAGCTGGCTCAACAGCGTAACCTGGAAGCTCTGACAACACTCATCGATCAGAAGCTAGCAGAACAGGTCGTGAAGGTCGCTGAAATTGAGTTTAAAAATGATTTGCTACAGCTCAGTGTAGAGTCCTCTGAAGTTCCTGAACAGTCCGTGACTGTACCTCTGATACGAGATTTTTTGAGTCAATTACGATTGCCTGAAGTAACAGCAGTGACCATTTATGGCCAAAAATTGGGTCAAGAGCTGCCGTTTTGGATGGAAGAGGTAGCTTTGGATTTGCTGATTCTGGATACGCAAGCCTTAATGCCTCAAACTATGGCTGCAGGAAGTGCTGAAGTTACAGCTGAAGAGCCCTCCCCTTTACCTGAGGCAGCACCATTACCCAGTGAAACTGCCCTGGATATAACAGCAAAGTACGAAGCAGGTGAACGCAATTTTGCTCGAATCAACCTTAAGGATGAGGCATTGCCGGGTATTAATCTGACCTTAGCGGACTTACAAGAAGCTAATTTTGTATGGTGCAATCTAAGGGAATCGAGTTTAAGCCATGCCAACCTTACGAGTGCCCAGTTGCGTCATGCGGATTTAACAAATGCCAATCTGCAGGGTGCAAAGTTACAGGGAACGGATTTGCAAGGGGCCAAGCTACAAGGGGCCAACTTAAGCTGGGCTGTTTTACGAGGCACCAACTTAACCGATGCAGATCTAACGGATGTTAATTTGCAAAATGCCACCCTAGAGCGTGTGATTATGCCCGATGGCACTATGCTTGATTAGATTATTTTGGGACTTCACCCCCCTGTTTCTTAATAGCTATTACTCAATTTCTAGGGATCTTGGATTTTCATTTATCAATGAAATTTCAGGTGCCAGACAAGTGAATTATTTCTAGGGATAGTATAAATTCTTATCAATATACGATCTCAATAAAACTCAAGTCTGAAAATATTGTTTTCAAATAGAGATAAGTATCTCAAAAGTTTTTGGGCATTATTTTCTATAGAGATCTATTACCTGCCTAGCATTATCTTGCAGGTGGAGTCATTTTGCATGATTATTCCTGAAACTGAACCTCCTCAACTCCCTAGCTCTTCCCAACAACCGACGATAGAACCATTGAATGTAGAAGATAGTGACCTTACCCCACCAACTGCGGCCCAACTCAAAATGCAATTACAACAAGCCATTTTGTTGGGGGATGTCACCAATGAAATTCGCCAAAGTCTGGATACAACTACTATTTTCCAAATCGCGGTTGACAAAGTTCAAACTTTACTACAAGTTGATCGAGTCGCTATCTTTCAGTTCGATCCAGCCACAGACTATAAACAGGGCGTTTTTGTCGCCGAGAAGGTTATTCCTATCTATTACTCTGCCGTGGCTGCACGGGTTCAAGATGATAGTTTTGGTGAAAATTATGCGACCAAATATCAATTGGGGCGGGTATTTGCAGTAGCCGATGTCTACGATGCTGGACTCAGTGACTGTCATATCCAGATTTATGAACGCTTTCAGGTCCGAGCAACATTAGTAGTCCCACTGCTTCAAGGAGAAAAATTATGGGGGCTGTTATGTATTCATCAATGCTCAAGACCCCGGGCATGGAAATCTGCAGAAATTGAGTTCATCAAAAAGTTAGCCGATCAGCTCAGTGTGGCCCTTAAACAAGCAGAGCTACATGAACAAGCTTTAGAAAAATCTCAGCAGTTACAAAGTGCTCTCAATCAAGTGAAAGCTCAAAAGGAGCGGGAGGCATGGCTCGCCCAGTATGAGCGGAACATCACCCAAATTATTCAAAATATTCACCAAAATCTAGATATTGAGGATATTTTTAAGGCTACGACTCGGGATATTCGACAGTTTCTAAAATGCGATCGCGTTGCGGTCTACACCTACAGTTCTGATGGCGCAGGGGAACTGCTTTTAGAATCTTCTGATACTCATCTACCACCATTATCCAAGAGCCAGGGGGCGAGTATTTGGCAAGAAATCTATTTAAATGCAACCCCAGACAACACCAGAGACTGCATCCCATTGGTGTCAGATATTGCTCAGCAAAACCACCCGGCCGGACACTTAGCCTTACTCAATCAATTCCAGATTCGGGCCTATATGCTCGTTCCCGTTTTAATTGGTGGCCAATTTTGGGGTTTATTAGTCACTTGCCAGCAAACCCCCCACCAATGGGACGACATTGAACAGAGTCTTCTGCGACGAGTGGGAGACCAATTAGGTGTCGCCTTACAGCATGCAGAATTAATGTATCAACTACAAAAATCCAAAGAAAAAGCAGAAGCTGCAAATCGTGCCAAAAGTGCTTTTTTAGCCAATATGAGCCATGAATTACGGACTCCCCTCAATGCCATCTTGGGATTTAGCCAGCTGCTCAATCGGGATAAAAATCTAACTCCCAAGCAAAAACAAACCCTTACTTCAATTAATCGCAGTGGTTCTCATTTATTGAATCTCATTAACGATGTCTTGGAAATGTCCAAAATTGAGGCAGGCCGGGTCTCCCTCAACTTCAAGAACTGTGACTTGATGAGTTTGTTGGATTCTATCCAAGAAATGTTTTTACTCAAGGTGGAATCGAAGGGGTTGAAATTAATGGTTGATAAAGCCCCTGACTTACCACCCTACATTCGGACCGATGAAAGTCGGCTTAGACAAGTCTTGATCAATGTATTGACGAATGCCCTCAAGTTTACTGAACAGGGTAGCGTGGCCCTTAAGGTGTATACCCAACCTCTAATATCACCTGATTTAGTCCCCACCCATGACGATGGCAACGCTGTGGCAGAAGAAAACCAACCCAATATCTACCTCTGCATTGATGTGGAAGATACGGGAGTAGGTATTTCTGCATCTGAAATGGGCAACCTGTTTGAAACCTTTACCCAAGCCTCAGCAGGGCGGAACTCCACAGAAGGAGCCGGGCTAGGCTTGGCCATCTGCCAACATTGTATCGAGCTAATGGGCGGTAACATCCTGATTGATAGCAAAGAGGGACAAGGAACCACGGTCCAGATCAAGGTACCCGTTATGGCGACCCAGACAAAGTCGGTGGATCACCTCGATGTTCCCATGGTGCAGACCCTAGCGCCCGGACACCCCCACATTCGCATGCTAGTCGTCGAAGACAATCCAGAGAATGCTCAGATCGTCATTGATTTAATGACTTCTGTCGGGTTTGAAGTGCAGTCGGTGGTCAATGGTCAACAAGCGGTTGCCTGCTGGCAAACCTGGCAGCCCCACGTCATTTTGATGGATTGGCAGATGCCCGTTATGAATGGCTATGAAGCAACGCAAACCATTCGCACCTTGGAAAGTCAAGCCGGATATACTATCCATCTTCAGGCTTCTCAAGATTCAAGTAGCAGCCCATCGGTCCTCTTTCCCCTCAACAATACGATTATTATTGCCCTCACAGCTAGCGTTTTTGAAGATACAAAGCAAGAATGTTTTGAAGCAGGTTGTGATGATTTTTTGCGCAAGCCATACCAACAAAGTGTTCTTTTTGAGATGCTAGCTCAGCATCTCAACCTCCAATATCTATATGATGAGTGTCCTCAAAATATCAATTTTTTACATTCATCAAGCCCTCAGAATATGCACCAAGGAGGTATTGAATACCAATTATCCCAACTTCCTAAACCGTGGTTAGCTAAACTGCACCAAGCGGCGATTGAACTCGATGAAGAGCAGATGAGTCAGCAGTTTGTAGAGATTACGTCTGACTACCCTTATTTAGCCACTCATTTAACGAAATTATTCCAAAATCTGCAGTTTGACCACATCGTAAACCTTACTCAAGCAGCCCTTCAAATCAAAAAACGGTAATGTCGTTCGACTATAATTCTATGCAGATCAAGCTAGAAATTCTCAAACATTTTTTATTTTGCTTTTGTCTCCATAGAATTTATTTCTTTGATCTACTCAATAAAAGCCATTCCATGCATCAAATAGTCTTATCTAAAGTATTTTTAATTACATAAATGCAGACAAAACTCTATTTCAAAAACCCCCTTGTGTCCGCAATTTTGCATCAAAGAACACGCCTCATTTCTTTTTTTCGCCTCTATCCTAGTCCCAGGAAGGAATACTCTTCACGAGGGAAATCCTAGTAAAGATACGGAGGAATATCTACATATATTTTTTTAAGATCAAGACAGCATTAGCTAACCTTTGAAAGGATCGAAGCTAGTTTATCCCTTTAGCAGTGCAAGTATCCCTTTTATTGCCAACAATATGGGAGACCCAAACTTCAATAGATTAAATTACGAGCAATGAAAAATAGCACTGCGAATATTTTGATTGTTGATGACAACGTGGACAATTTAAATGTCTTAGCTGGAATGTTGGCAGAACAAAACTATAAGGTCAGACGAGCCATTAATGGATCAATTGCACTCAGAGCAATCAAAGCGTCGATCCCTGATCTAATTTTGCTAGATATTGTGTTACCAGATATGACTGGATATGATATTTGCACCCAATTAAAACAGCATCCAAGCACCCAGGACATCCCGGTTATTTTCATTAGTTCCCTCAATGACGCCGAGGACAAAGTGAAGGCATTTGCGGTAGGCGGCGTGGATTATGTGTCTAAACCCTTCGAAATGGCTGAAGTCTGCGCTCGGATCCGCAATCAGCTAGAAATTCAGTTCGCAAAGGCAGAAATCGAATCTCTCAATGCCGAGTTGGAGCAACGCGTTCAAGAAAGGACCGCTGAACTGACTGCCGTTACTGTAACCCTAGAGAAACAGATCCAGGAACGCCAAAAAGCCGAACAGGCCTTGCGACACAGTGAAAGTCGCTTCCGAGCAATGATTGAAAATGCGTCTGATCTCATTCTTTTACTCGATCCACAGGGGATAGTTCATTACTCTAGCCCCTCTGTGGAAAGGAATCTGGGATATCTCCCCACCGATCTGCAGGGGCAATCCTTAGTCCATTTACTCCATCCCCAGGATCAGTCTAATATTACCCAATTATTAGCCGAGGTACTGGCAACGCCCAGCAAAGTTGCCGTTCCCCTAGAAATTCGATGGCAGCACCAAGCAGGACACTGGTGCACACTAGAAGCGATGGCCCAACAGTTTGCTGATACCAGCGGATTTTCCGGCATTGTAGTCAATGCTAGAGATATTACCGAACGACAAAAAATGGAGGCGATGCAACGAGCCTTAGAACAGGAACAAGAGTTAAGTGAACTGAAACTCCGCTTTTTCTCCATGGCATCCCATGAGTTTCGGACGCCCCTAAGTGTCATTCTGATGGCAGCTCAGATTCTTGGCAGCTCGGAGTCCCAGAGCCTAGACAGCAAACACCAGCGGAATATTGAGCGTATCCATACGAGCGCGCAATATTTGGAAAAGATGTTAGCAGATATCTTAGATATTGCTCGGTTAGAAGCACAAAAAAGGGAGTTCAATCCACGACCCGTTTGCGTGAAAACGATGTGCGATCGCATCCTGGATACACAGCAAACCTCCCATGGGGGAATTTCCAGAATTCGCTGTGCCTATACGGGGTTATCTGCGGAAATAGCCCTAGATCCGGATCTGTTCCAGTCTATTCTGAACAATCTGCTTGCCAATGCCCTTAAGTATTCGGCCCCAGAGAAATTGGTGCAGGTCAAGTTAACGCAAGAGCTAGACCAAATTGAATTAATGATCATCGATCAAGGCATTGGGATTCCTAAGGCTAGTCAATCCCAATTATTTGAAGCCTTTCATCGGGGGAATAATGTGGGTGAGATCGAAGGATCAGGTTTGGGATTGGCCATCGTCAAAAAATGTGTTGATCTTCATGGCGGCCATCTGTCATTTGTGAGTGAGGCTTCTGGTACCGCCTTTACGGTAAGATTACCGATCCAGACCAATCGACACCAGGCTGATCCACTCATTAGACAGACCGTAGCTTAGGCAGTAATGGTAGGGGGGACATGAGACTTTTACTGGTAGAAGATGACTACCCACTGGCAGCCGTGTTTGCGGAGGCCCTGGAAGATTCTGGCTATATCGTCGATGTCGTCCATGATGGAGAAGCCGGTTGGTATCAAGCAACGGAATCAGAATATGGCATTATTCTGCTAGATTGCATGCTGCCAAAGCTTGATGGTTTGGGGCTATGCCAGCGATTACGTGCCCATGGCTACACCATTCCCATCTTGATGATGACGGCCCGAGATGCCAGTACAGATAAAGTTCTGGGTTTAGATGCAGGGGCTGACGACTATCTGGTTAAGCCCGTCGATTTACCAGAGTTGTTAGCTCGGATACGTGCTGTCCTCAGGCGAGGCACAGCAACCCCTTCCCCCTTGTTATATTGGGGCGATCTCTGTCTCCATCCCTTAAACCACGAAGTGACCTATGCCAGTCACCCCGTTAAGTTAACCCCCACTGAATTTTCACTCCTAGAACTGTTCCTGCGCAGTGGATTACGGGTACTTAGCCGCAAAATTATTATTAGCCATCTTTGGGATTTAGAAGATCCGCCTGGGGAAGAAACCGTTAAAGCCCACATCAAAGGGTTACGGCAGAAACTAGCAGAAGCCGGCGCACCTAAGACGTTCATCGAAACAATTCGGGGGGTTGGCTACCGGATGCAGCCGATTCCGTAAATCTTCCCGCTTTCTTCCCGCTTTCTCCCTTTTCTCTTTACTCTCCCCAAATATATTGAGACTAGGTCACATCAAAGTGGCTTTTCGTTTCACAACGCACAGAAATCTGCTGGCCTTATAGGGGGAATTATGACATCGACTACTTTTCAAGTATCAGACTCAACGAATGTCTCGATTGCACAACCGGATTTATATGTATCACTTTTAAATAAAAGTTTCCTATTTTCCTCAGCTGGAACCCAGGAAGATTATGCCCATCAATTATTAGAGCTTAATGGCCTTGCTTGTCAGCTCAATCAGCTGCTCCAACAAGCTCCCGAGCATCATTGTGCTCAAAGTGCCGTGGGAGTCGTTATTCCCAGTGGCTTAACAGCCAAAGAAGCCTATCCATTGGGTAAAGAACTCGGCCAGCAAGAATATCAACATTTTGTCGCCTTAGCCTCTACACCCCAGCGATACCTGTTACCCGAGCAATTACTCGTACTGATTGACTGGTGGTCCCAATCTTATTTGTCCCATTATGGTCAATTACTGATTGACGCAACCCGCTCATCCGATACCTATATTTATTTAGAGGTGTTGAGCACCTCCCATATCAGCCTCAAGCAGGACGAGCATCATCCCGATTGCGCCTTCTATGGGGGGCTAATTGCAGGCTTCTTTAGTGGCTTAGTGGATCGTGATTTTGAGGTCATTGAGCCAGATTGGTGGCAAGCAAAAGGCAAACGCTGCCATTTTCTAATGGCTCCCCAATCGGAGCTGGATGCCCAATTCTTTTGGCAAACCGTTGATACATTATCAGCCTAGGGGTGCGGAAAGGAAGATGACCATGATCACAACCTATTCTAAACCCGCTACGCCAGAGCGCATCAGCAATGATGTCACCACCACAACCTGTTATTACATTCGCAAGCTGCTCGCGACCTATTCGGGTGAACTACAGTCTTTTATTGCTGAAGGAGCAGGCCTTATTGCCGATGCGAAATCCGATCTCAATCATGTTTTGGAAAGCTTATATTTAGACGAACCCGACATCAGCGTGATGGCTCGAGAGCTGGAGGTTTTGGCCCAACTGCATCGGAGTTTAAGTGGCCAGGTTAAAGATAGTATCAGTATCCCAGGGCAACTCGCAGAAGTAGAAAGGCGGATTTTCTGGGTTCTAGGTCTCAAGAGAGTCGATCGATCTGGGAAAGGTTAAGCCATCCCTGATAACTTAAATTCTCGTCAATATAAACCGAGCGACTGCAAAGTAGATAAACACCCCTAACACATCAACTGCAGTGGTAATAAACGGTGCTGACATCAATGCCGGGTCAAACCCAATCGCCCTAAAAACGAAGGGAAGGGCTGATCCGGCCACGGAGGCCAAAATGGAGATGGCGATTAAACTGATACCGACTGCGATCGCAACCGCTAAACTGCCCTGGAGAAAATACGCCCAAATCACCACAATCACCCCCAACATCAAGCCCAATATGGCACCAGCAGACGCTTCTCGCTGAATCACCCATAGGGGATGATTGGCCTGGGGCTGATCGACATTTAGACTGCGAATAACCACCGTTGAGGACTGGGCTCCAACATTACCTCCCGTCCCAATTAATAACGGAATAAAACTAGACAAAGCCACAACCTTCTTGAGCATATCTTCCTGGCTATGGATCACAGCGGTTGTACCCGTATTAGTCAACAGCAACACCAACAGCCACACCACCCGTCTGCGGGCAACCGTGAGTAAATTCGTCTGAAAATAATCATCTCCTCCGGATTGTACCCCGCCCATGCGGTAGATATCTTCAGTCGTTTCTTCTTCAAAAATATCAATAACGTCATCAACGGTGACAATCCCCACTAGGCGTTCTTCTCGATCTACCACTGGCATCGCCAGAAAATCGTAGCGTTGAATCGTCCGAGCCACCTCTTCTTGGTCCGTATCCGTACTGACAGACACCACATCCCGAGTCATAATTTCGCCAATGGTTTGCTCTGGCTGAGCCGTCACCAAATCCCGCAAAGAAATAATTCCAGTTAAATGGCGGGCAATATCGACCACATATAGGTAATACACCGTTTCTGTGAACCGGGCTAGACTCCGAATTCGTTCCAATGCCTGAAAGACATTTAAGTTCTCCTTTAACGACACATATTCCGGCGTCATAATCCGCCCCGCCGTACCTGCTTCGTATCCCAACAACAAGGCAGTGGCTTGCCGTTCAATCAGGCTGAGCTGCCCTAGTAGGCGGCTAACCACCTTCGCAGGTAGTTCATCAAACAAGCGAGCCCGATCGTCCGGGGACATCTTATCGACAATATCCAAGACATCTTGCCGTTTAAACTCTTCGATCAGAGATTGCTGAACGTTGGAATTTAAATTCTCATAGACTTCAATCGCTTCATCTTTAGACAACAAGCGAAAGGCAATGGCCTGTTTAGCCTCCGGGAGTTCTTCGATCGCTTCCGCAATATCTGCCGGCTGTACCGGAACCAGCAAGGCTTTTGCACCTTGTAGATTCCCCTGCTCTAACAGCATCAGCAGTTGAGATCGCACCAGCTCCCGCAATTCCTTGCGGGAAACCACTTGTAATCTGGAATCAGCATTTTCAGTCAAGCCAGATCCTCTTAGATATACGCCTTGTAGTGCTGGCAATCCAATCATTAGGCAGCCACAGCACAAGTGACCCCTTACTTCACAGGTTCTAAAATATAGGTCCACTCAAACACTGCCAGCCCTTAGTTTACGCTATTGTGAGGGCGGTTGTGGGAAATGCTGATGCGGGAGTCACTACCGCGATCTTTTCTTCCTTCTACAGACCCACTCAGACTTAAATCGTTATCTGCAGATGGTAGATAAAGACTGCAATCTGTCTCCCGCTGCGCAACTCATCCAAAGTTATGTTAGGGTGGGTTCCTATGTTAGAATACATGGGCCTCAGAGGGGTCGCTAACTCAACGGTAGAGTACTCGGCTTTTAACCGATTAGTTCCGGGTTCGAATCCCGGGCGACCCATTTTTTTGGATTCAACACCCCATACTTGAGATTAAGCTACCGGAGAACCCGCTAGACAGGGTAGGATATCTAAAGATTAGCGTAAGAATTCGGCGCAGTTTTCGCTTTTTATCGACGACAAACATTTAGGAGGATCAACTATGGCGCTTGTACCAATGCGGCTTTTGCTCGATCATGCCGCCGAAAACGGCTACGGCATTCCGGCATACAACGTGAACAACATGGAGCAAATCATCTCCATTATGCAAGCTGCAGATGAGGCAGATAGCCCCGTAATTTTGCAAGCTTCTCGTGGTGCCCGTAGCTATGCGGGTGAGCATTTTCTCCGCCACCTAATTACAGCTGCGGTTGAGTCCTACCCTCATATCCCCATCGCGATGCACCAAGACCATGGCAATAGCCCTTCCACATGCTATTCCGCCATGAAGAATGGGTTTACCAGCGTCATGATGGATGGTTCCTTGGAAGCAGATGCTAAGACCCCTGCAAGCTTTGAGTACAACGTTGATGTGACCCGTAAAGTTGTACAAGTCGCTCATGCCATCGGCGTCAGCGTTGAAGGTGAACTAGGTTGCTTAGGTTCCTTGGAAACGGGTCAAGGTGACAAGGAAGATGGTCATGGTTTTGAAGGGACCCTCAGCCGCGACCAGCTCCTGACTGACCCTGACGAAGCCGTTGAGTTTGTTGAGCAGACTCAAGTGGATGCCCTAGCCGTTGCCATTGGCACTAGCCACGGTGCTTATAAGTTTTCGCGTAAGCCTACCGGTGAAATTCTAGCCATTAGCCGCATTGAAGAGATTCACAGCCGCTTACCCAACACTCACTTGGTCATGCACGGGTCTTCTTCTGTGCCCCAAGAGTGGATCGACATGATCAACGCCCATGGCGGCAAAATTCCTGAAACTTATGGTGTTCCTGTAGAGGAAATCCAAAAGGGAATCAAGAGTGGTGTTCGCAAGGTCAATATTGATACTGACAATCGTTTAGCGATTACAGCCGCTATTCGGGAAGCAGCCTCTAAAGATCCTAGCAACTTTGACCCCCGTCATTTCTTGAAGCCTTCTATCAAGTACATGAAGCAAGTTTGCCTAGCTCGTTATGAGTCTTTTGGCACTTCTGGAAATGCCAGCAAGATTAAGCAACAGCCCCTAGACATTTTTGCCATTAAATATGCCAAGGGTGAGTTGGATGCAACGACTAAGAAAACTGTAACTGCCTAAACCAGTGGTGCAAATTTAGGTGGTGCGATTACACCACCTAAATTTGTCGAACGGCATTCCCACTCTCAGTATGTTTTAAGTAGAAGTGAAGACTGACTTAATCCAGTTCCAAAGAACATCAAGAAGGCCATGAAATATATTTCATGGCCTTCTTGATGTTTTAATATCTATGGATGCCTACCCTTTTAGAGCTTTCTAAGAAAGGGAACCGGGTTAATCGCACCTTTACCCGCAGGATGGAGTTCGAAGTGGGTGTGAGGCCCAGTACTGAGTCCAGTGCTCCCCATCTCAGCAATCTGTTGGCCTTGGTAAACAGATTGTCCAACGCGGGTTTTAATACGGTGGTTATGGGCATATAAGGTCAAGCTACCATCTGGGTGGCGGATCTCAACTAAATTGCCATATCCCCAGCGATTCCAGCCTGCAGTGGTCACAATGCCAGGAGCAGATGCTATGACCGGTGTACCCACAGGGGCAGCAATATCGATACCCCGATGGGGTCGTCCCCAACGCCAGCCGAACCCAGAAGTCAGAATGCCTTTAGCAGGCCACAAATACTTTTGGGGGCCCGGAAGCATTTGGCTAGGGAGGTAACGATCAACGGAAGAAAGAGGCGGTAACTCTAAACTCGGAACCTGAGGCAACAGATTACGAGTGGCGATCTTCGTCGCATCACTATTTAACTTCGTACTGGGGGCCGACTGAATCGGTAAAATAGCGACCGGCGGAGAGGCTTTAGTTGCGAGAGACTTGGTATCATCCTGGGTTGCTTTAGGCTCCTTGGATGTTTCAACCGTTGTCTTTTCCCCTTCCCCTAACACATCACTTGGCTTCGTCTTTGTCTCAGAATCGTTAAGAGCAACAATGTCCTCAACTGTTGTTAACGACAAGGACAGGGATTGATGGGCAGGAATGCGAAGCTTCGTTTCTGGCCCAATAGAAGCAGGGTCACTAATGCGATTTGCCTTCGTGATTTCCTTTGCCGAAACCTGGTAAAGGCGAGAGATATCGTCTAACGTCTCCCCCGGCTTGACCTGATGAACAATTGCTCCAGAGTCGATGAGAGCTGAGTTTTGCTCGTTCGGGATGATCGTTTGGGACAAATCGATATCGGGGAGGACAGCCAGGGAGGTAGAGTCCACTGATTTGACAGCAGTCGTGTCCTCAGGGCTATCTTTCTCAGACGTTGAGACATCCAGCGCTTCAATCCCTTGGGGGCTGCCCTCAAGGGTGGCAGACAAGTCTAAGGGATTGTTAATGGAAGCTAAACTCAACTCAACATCTGACTGTTCGGATTGAGGCAGAAGCTCATCTAAATCAAGTAGGGGTTGGCTAGGTAACTCAGCCAACAGGATAGGCTCCACCTCTAGGATGGCTGATGTGCTGAGTTCTACACTCTCTTCAATATTGTCAAGGTCGAGAATATCGATGGCTTCTAACAGATTTTTAGAGGTCAAGGGAGTCGTCAGCTCGTCAGCCAACTCTTGAGACACTCCAACCAAGGTACTTTGCGTAAAAGAAACGCCTGCCTTAGACACTAGTGATTTAGAAGATTTTTCAGACTCCAGAGGTGCAGATTTAAGGGCCAGAGAACCAACCGGTTTAGTAGTCAGCAATGTAGTGGGCTTTGACCCTAGAGTTGGCTCAGCTGCAATGAGTGCAGATGAGCGCTGTACAGTCCGCTGTTGAAATAGCCTAGAGGACTGGGTGAGGTTCTGGTTTGAATAAGCCGATAATTTATATCGAGGAGAACCGATCAGATCTGGCAACTGCACAGATGTAGAGGTGGATAGCTTTTGATGAGCCGGAGAAACGGCAGCTACAGCCGTCTGCCCAGTTGTTAGTCCGCCGATGGCACTGACCGTGATCATGAAACCTAGAACACTGACAGAACGAGTTCGACGAAGGAGAGTTGATACCCCTGACGAAGTGATATCAATCTTCTGCGGAATTTCTCGTTTCAATGAGGACCTCCTAGATGCGTAATGTGTCTCTGAATGACTCAGAAAAAGAACTGAGTGTATAACTGCGTTTGAGAGCTGGAATATAAGTTTTTAATTATCTCATAACATTGTTCTTAATGTTTGAGTGATCATGTCGTATCGAGAATCATATTAGGTAAAAATACCTTGCTTCTCTAAAATAAACAAGTTTCAAGTCGGTGCAGGCTAAACATGCTTGAATTAGAACCCTGGTCACGGATAGTAAACAGTATTCACAAATACCTTTGCCCAGAGTGTTCTACAGAAGCCTCTCACATGATTCACAATGACTGAGTGAATCAGAGCAGTGGTATTGCTCTGGATGGAGTGGCTTTCATTAATCTGCCCAGGAGCTTACTCGTATATCCTGCGTGATCCTACTGAATTCTTAAATAAAACCATCTAGGGATTGGTTATGCCTCCGTAAAAACACATAGAAGAGCTAACAGACTGCCTGAAATCAGTGAGATTCGAAGTCTAGATATAGATATTTATTTAAACTAAACTGATACATTAAAAATACTTATTTGTTTATAGAGAGAAATATTCCATTTATCCTAATCTATCTATTTGAATCTGCCAAAATTAGGGGCGACCCTGTACAGATTTACCTCATTTCAAGTCTGAGGGTTAAGTCATTAATGCTAGCTGTCTACGAGCTTCAAATAGTCCAACAGCAGCACTGACAGACAGGTTCAAACTTCTGACCTGCTCATGGGCCATCGGGATACGAAGCACCGCAGAGCTATCTTGCAGAATATCTGGGGGTAAACCACTGGATTCACTCCCAAAGATCAGCCAATCATCCTCGCAGAATTGGAATTGCAAGTAGCTATGGGTTCCAGATTTGCTGAAGCTAACGGAACGTCCACCTTGTTGCTGACGCACCTGCTCAAAGGTATCCCAAGAAGCATGGGTTTGGAGTTTTACAAAGGGCCAGTAGTCTAGTCCTGCCCGCTTTAAATACCGATCGGATATTTCAAAACCTAAAGGCTCAACCAAATGCAGCTCGGTTTGCGTTGCCGCACAGGTCCGAGCAATATTACCTGTGTTGGGAGGGATCTCAGGATAAACAAGGACAATCCGGAGCATGGCTTAGACGTTAGCTGGTGGACTTTTTATACCGCTACAGGCTCACATAATTTGTTGCGCAGATCAATCTCTGTTTGGGCCATGTTTGCGATCGCATCCTGCATCACAGACCGAATCGACTGCCCCTGTTGATGCTGCCTCAACCATTGTTGAGCCTCATTTCCTTGGTCCAAAATCTGGTGCATCGGCGACAGAAAACAGCTAAATCCTGATTGTTTCGCCATCGGCCATACTTCGGTATACAGCTCTTCAATCCAGTCTCGGGCCAGAATTTTGCGGCCATCTTGCCAATGGGTCAATTCCGCATCCAAACTATGGGTGGCAGCAGCGATTTCATTTGCATCTGCTAGAGCAACCAGGTATTCAGGATCAGTCTTGAAGTTGCTACCCACCAAAGGATCAAGCTGGAGATCATCAAGCAGCTGGAGGATTCGGGCTTCTAGCAACGCTGTAATCGCTAATAAATGGATGGGATGAGTGACGAGATCGCAAATTCTCAACTCCAAGCGATTCAAATCATAGGGACGACGATTGCCGTTGGGGCGCACCGAACTCCACAAGTGGCGCACGTTTTGCATCGTGCCCTGTAATAGCTGTGACTCGGTCCAATCAATAAAATGCTGATGACTGGTAAACAGGGGCACCTGGGCTGGGGTTTTGGGGAAGACGGCCCAACGAGACGAATGATGGCCCGTCACCTGCTCCCCTAAAAAGGGAGAAGAAGCACTTAAGGCCAAAAATAGTGGGGCTTCCATCCGAACTAGGCGACATGCCTGGAAGAGCTGCTCGATGTCAGGAATACCAATATTGATATGAATACTGGCCGTCACAACACTCGTACCGTAGGTCTGCTCAATATAGGAATGGTAAGGATTTTTAGGATCAGACCGATAAAAACGCTGATGATCTGCCAGGGCCAGGGTACTGCCTGGAATCAGGGTATAGTCTCCCAACGTTCGCACATATTCGCGAAGCTGGAGACGAGGTTTGAGAAGATCACAAAGCAGGGGATCATAATGATGGGCTGGGGCAGTCGTATATTCGACATTACGACTGTCAGGTTCTCGCACAAACCCATCTAAATCGGCAACAATTCGGTCGGACAGGCCAACAATCTCACCTGAGGGTTTCCCAGTATACAGTTCTACCTCGAACCCTTTAGAAAGCACCATGCATATCCCTCGCTCTTGTCAAACAGATTATAGGCAGCAGATCTGAATAGACCCTTAGAAAGAGTTAGTAAATTTGATGAGGGCAAACCAAGGTTGAATGTACACCTAAAAATCGAACACGATCAATCAAATAGGTGTACGGCTAGCAATGATGTCGCTCACTCGGCAGATCGTTGTTCACATTCTGACATATTTCGGTGCAGGTGTTGGGTAGAGTCCCGCCCCCCGCAGGACTTCAGCCAAGCCAAAACAAGCATGAGGGCTACAAATGCCGATCATTACCGTTTAGAAAAACGATGTATGGAGTGCTTTCCTATAATCGGTTCAACTTATTCCATGAAAGAACGAATGGTATCTGAGAGAATATCGAGGATTCCAGATTGCTGAATATAGGGTTGAGCTTGTTTTAAGATAGGACCCGCTTCTTTTAAGAGGGGACCTGCATCTTCTAAGAGAGGAGCGGCTTCTTTAAGCAAGGGGCTAGCAGCTCCGATGGCTGGGGCAAATTGCTTACCCTTGGCAATGATGGGGCCATATTTTTGATAGGCTTCCAACAGCCGCTCACCATCTACTTCGACAGTGCTGGTGGGATAACTTTCAAGGGTATCTAGGATGGTAATTTTGCCATCTCGGCTAGCGTCTAATACCAGGGCAGAGCGAATGGCCTGACGACTGGCTCGTTTAGAAGGGGGAGACATGATTTCCCCGGCTTCATCGAGCATGGCATCGCCAAAGGGGGTATTAAGTAACTGATCGAGCTGAGTAGAACTGACGGCAAAGGGGCGAGTGAGAATGTCGCTTACTTTTTCTGGCTCTTGTTCCGCTAACTCTAAATACACTTTTAGATCAGCAGGGGCACGACCTGTGTCAGCCAATTCTCGTAGGGAGCTAACCGGAACCGATCGGGCAATGGGGCCATATTTAAAGACAACCTGTTCTGCAGCCCCAGAAGGTAATGCGCTCAATAGCACAGCCGCACAACTTCCTAATACATAATTCCACCATTTGCTGGTCTGTGATGTTGTTGAACTCATAGCGCTAGGGCCTATACCTTTCCAATCTTAAGAATACCCAATTACCATGACCAAAATGTGATCCCGGAGTTCCTGAAGTCTAAGAGATCTATAGTATTAGGTCGAACCCGTCGGGGATGGAATAGGATTTTGGCTGGGCGTTGATCTGGTATGGAGTGGGCGAAAATGCTCTCAAACCTGCTTCAATAGAAAGGAACGAAATCGGTTTATAGGCTCTGTAGCACTATATTCGAGGCCCAGTTAAAGCCAGCCGTTCAGGGTTTGAAATGGCATGGGGCTTGGAGTGATACAGAGTGATTCACGAAAATTTGGCCACTGAAAGGTAAACGCTTTATGGATGTTATCCCTGCTATTGACTTGTTAGAGGGTCGGTGTGTCCGGCTATATCAAGGGGACTATGACCAATCCCAGGTGTTTTCCGAGAATCCAGTTGAAGTTGCCAAAGCATGGGAAGCACAAGGGGCCAGGTGGCTCCATTTAGTGGATTTGGATGGCGCGAAGACTGGACAGCCCGTGAATCTAGACACCATTGCAGCGGTGGTAGAGGCTTTAGAAATTCCGGTGCAAGTGGGGGGAGGCTTGCGCGATCGCACCCGCGTTACCCAACTCCTCAATTTAGGTGTAAGAAGAGGCATTTTAGGTACGGTAGCCATTGAGAACCCTGATCTAGTGCAGGAGCTATGTCAGGAATTTCCCGATCAGATTGTGGTGGGGATTGATGCAAGGGAAGGCAGAGTGGCCACCCGAGGCTGGTTAGAAACCTCTGAGATCCTGGCGGTAGACTTAGCCCAACGCATGGTGACGGCAGGTGCGGCGGCGATTATTTACACGGATATTCAGCGGGATGGTACATTGCAAGGTCCTAATATTCCGATGCTACGAGAAATGGCTGAGGCGATTACGATTCCGGTGATTGCTTCTGGCGGCGTCAGCTCCATTACAGACCTACTGAATTTGCTAGCTTTAGAGGCTATTGGGGTCACAGGTGCAATTGTGGGTAAAGCCTTATATACAGAAGATATCGCTTTATCAGAAGCCCTTCGGGCCGTGGGTCCGGGTCGCTGGCAGGATGTGCCCCCTGATTTAGGCTCTTCTGCGCTGGCCTAGAAGTGACAACGCCACTCAGCAAACCATTCGAACGGGGGTATTGAAAACACCATGCAATACTTCAAGAGCTATTCAAGCTCAAATTCAACGCTCAGAAGAGGATGAGAATGCTCAAGTACCTCGGCAAGAGCTTCAGCACTTTGCCTGTTTCCTTCCCACAGCAAAAAAGTGCTTGAATTCGTGAATTTATACGTCAATCCATATTGTTTAAAGATAGGGATAGCAGATTTGAGCTGTTTCCAAACATCCTGAGTCCAGTTCGGATCGGACTCGTGTGGCCAAGAAACGATTATCGTGCCATCCTCATTCACCATGTACCTATATATCTTGGATATCTAAGGTTAAAGTAGGCGGTGCCGCAAAATCTCTACAGTCAATCGCCTTCTCTGATAAAGCCATATCAGGATGGACCGAGCATTTCAGACGATACTCGTTGGTGAAATATTGGCAGTTACTACAAGGGATTTGATGCATCCGATTTGAGACTCGGATACTGTATGCGATCGCAGATCCAATATTCCAAAGTATTAACCCCACAATCCCCCAAGCTAAACAAAAGCCTATTCCCACAAACAGAGGATGCAAGAGAGGGGAATAACTAACCCACAGTTGATAAACCATAATGTCTCGCTAACTAAGCCATATGCTGATGGGCAATTAAACTACCCACCCTTACGGTAAAACCTTAAAAACATCGGCTAAGCAAGGATCATAGCTTCGTTATAAATATTTCAATCTCTTTACCCTTGGTAATTGAGCAACACAATTAGGTTACTCATTACCTCAGATTTAAACGTCACTGGTCAAGAAATCTGTGGTCTCACTCCAGTTCCTCTAAATCATCTAGTGTCAGTGGTGCTTGGGCACTATGACGGATATACAACGTATAAACTGTGCCCTCTTGAATCGTAAAAAGAACTCGATATACGTTTTTGTTCTTCCCATACAAGAGTTGGCGTACTTCCTCTGGAAAAATCTCATGTTCGATTGCTAGGGCACAGCGTTGCGGCTTCTCTTGCAGCGTAGCAATCGTATTCATTAATCCTCGGAACCAGCGATCGGCAAACTCAGGATTGCGTTCTCGATACCAGCGATAGGCTTGCTCAATTTGAGCTTCCGCAATTGGAGTGATTTCAACCTGAAATGCCATACTTTTGCTGCATTTCTTGGACAAAATTGCCAACAGGGCGAGTTTGACCAGAGTTGAGTTCCTCAAAGCCTTGCTGAATCCCCTCAATCGTTTCCAACTGATCTATCAGTTGGCGGAGTTTAGTCGGATCGATTTTGCCGGGATCAAGAAAGGTGACGAGAACTTGGGAGTGGTTACTAATATTTTGCGGTAGCTCGGCAAGCTGAATTTGCCCATCCTGATAAGTGCCTTCGATGGTTTTGAGCATAAGGTGTTGTTGGATTGGTGGCTCTTTCAATTTTACCAATGGAAGCCAAAGGATCACCCGAATGTACAGTCTTACCAACCACTTAGCGGCATAACGATTAGGGGCACTGGCGTTTAAATCTAAGATTATCTGTTTAAAAATTAGGGAAGAAGCGTTTTCAGTTTCTTCGTAACCTCAGTAACAGTCTCATCAGGGAGCTTGGCAATAAATTCGGCATTGCGTTGCTGCCAATCTAGGCTTTTGACTTGATCCGATAGAATCACGCCTGATACTTTTTCACTTGACGGAATAACAACCTCAAAGGGATAGCCCTTAATCTGGTTAGTGATGGGACACAAAAGCGCTAAACGGACCTTACGGTTGTAAGCCAATAGTGACAGGATCAAGGCTGGACGCCTGCCTGCTTGTTCATGACCTGTCTGAGGATTAAAATCAATCCACACTGCATCACCCTGTTCGGGGATATAGGACACCATGCTTACCAAGCCTCATTACCGACGGAAGCCGATGTCTCAATTTCGGCATGGATATTCTCTTCCGTAACATCTTCAAGTAGCTGCTCTAGGGAGTAGTGAGTTTCAAGGATGGGAGTAATCACTAACTTACCCTCGACCATGCTTAAATCAACTTCAGTGTCAGGCTGAAGACGGATCTCTGCCGCAAATGATTTGGGAATTCGTAGGGCTAAGCTATTGCCCCACTTTTGCACTTTAGTCTTCATCAGAAACCCATAAGTATATACAAAGAGTATACACAAGCCTAACTGATTGGTGTTAGAGGCGATCTCAAGAATGTTGCAATACAGATAGCCTCATCCAAGTTGTTTTCGGGTCATAAGGACACGAAAATAGCCTCGCCGCGTTCTCCGAATAATCCACTAACCTTCGATAACAACAACAGAGTTGAGTTTCAACGACTAAGCTGTTTGCTAAGCTGAGCGAGGCTCTACACGCCTGGCAATCTCATCACGAGTTGGCAGCGTTTTAAGGTCGTATATCGCTTGAAGATTCAACCAAGAGGCTGCATCGCCTCCAAAGTAGCGGGCTAGTCGCTCTGCCGTATCAGCAGTAACAGACCGACGCTCTTTCACAATCTCGTGAATGCGAGTAGCTGGAACATTTAGGGCCAATGCTAGGGCATTCACACTCATATTAAGAGGGGCAAGGAAATCTTCTCTTAGAATTTCTCCTGGATGTACCGGACGCATACGATTAGTGGCTTTACTCATAATGATTTTTAGTGATAATCAACAATCTCGACATCAGCAGGACCATTTTCGGTCCACACAAAACACACACGAAATTGAGCATTGATGCGAATGCTGTACTGTCCTTTGCGATTCCCTTTCAAGGCTTCAAGTTGGTTGCCGGGAGGGGAACGCAGAAATCCTAGGGTCTGAGCTGCATCTAGTTGAGTCAGCTTGCGAATTGCTACCTCTTTGAAAGCTCTAAATTGGCGAGGATCACCACCTTCGAACAAAGACCGCGTCTGCTTACAGCGAAATGACTGAATCATGCCTAATTTTATTACGCATAACGTAATACGTCGACAGTATAGATATTGACGAGGATCAACTATATACTCTCTTCGATTTTTTTTAGTGAATCCAAGAACTTTGGCTCGCCTAATGCTTTCACCATACCGTTGGGCAAATGCTGCCTGGTTTTTGGGTTAGCCACAAAGGGGGTATCAAGATCTGCAGAAAAGAGAACCATCCCTTCATCTTTCAGTAGATCAAAAATAGCAACCAAGAGTTCGGGGACTAACGCAGGGCGATCAATAACTATCGCATCAGTACTTATTAGACCTCTTTTTCCAGCGGTCATAGATGAGCCACAATCAAGTTCCCACCAGATTGTGTCTTTTATGAAGTATTCTTTTTTCCCAACTTTTTTGAAGGCTTGAGATAGCCTCGAAAGGCGAAATTCTTTAGATTCTTGATTTTCAAAACAATGGATGAACCAATCTACACTCATTTTATTCTGTAAAACCCGTTTGTCGGGCAGGGGCAGCGCAAGAAAAATAAAGCTGTAATATGCTATGGAACTCCATTCTGTTAAAAGGGTTTCCCCATGGCTACAGGATTCAGCAAGCCTCCTTCCTCACCAGCTTCCACTGACTCATCCTCGTCACTACTGCCAACCACGGATTGCGATCAGGCTTATCAACAACTGTCCGAGTGTTTTCAGGAGTTGACTGATCCGCGGGGTGGTCAAGGTGTCCAGCATCCGTTTGTCAGCATCGTCGTGATTGGACTGTTAGCCAGTTTAGGTGGCGCACAGGGGTGGGAAGATATTGAAACCTATGGTCTGAGCCATGAAGATTGGTTGTCGAATTTTCTGAGCCTACCGTCCGGGATACCGACAGCAGACACCTATCGACGAGTGTTTGAGCGTATTTGCCCCACGGCCTTTGAGCGGAGTTTCAATCACTGGTTAGATCAGGTAGTGACGGCCCTCGGCGCTCAAGTGATTCCGATTGATGGCAAACAACTCAGGGGTTCCTATGACCGCAATCAAGACCAATCCGCCTTGCATCTGGTCAGTGCTTGGGCCAGTGAGTATCGGCTATTTCTTGGACAGGTCAAAGTTGCAGACAAGAGTAACGAAATTACCGCTATTCCAGCACTGCTAGAGCTATTAGACATTGCCGGGTGCATTATCACCATTGATGCAATGGGAACTCAGCACGAGATTGCCCATCGCATTCAAGCTAAAGGCGCTGACTATGTGCTGGCCCTCAAAGAGAATCATCCCACGCTGTTTGAGCAGGTTGAGCAATGGTTTGAAACGGCTGAAGCGAATGAGTTTAAGGGCATTGAGTACAGCTATGATGTGCGGGTGGAAGCCGGACACCATCGTCGCGAGAAACGACAAGTTTGGGCGGTGTCCCTTCAACAAATGGGTCCTCTGTACAAGCAGGCGCAGTGGAAGGGCTTGCAAAGCATCGTCAAGGTCGCTCGGACCCGCCACTTGTGGAACAAAACCACCTATGAGGTGATGTTTTACATCAGTTCTCTACCGCCCATTGCTCAGCAGTTGGGCAAAGCCATCCGCCAGCATTGGTCGATTGAGAACCAACTCCACTGGGTCTTAGATGTGACCTTTGGCGAAGATGCCAGCCGCATTCGCACAGGACATGCGCCGGAAAACATGGCCATCCTGAAGCGCTGGAGCATCAACCTCCTGAATCAAGAAACGTCCTTTAAGAAAAGTACCCGTCAAAAACTAAAACGGGCGAGCATGGATGAAGCGTATATGCTCAAAGTTCTAGGTGCTTCTATTCCTTTACAGTCTAGCCTTTCAGAGGCTTGATTTTCTTGCGCTGCCCCTGGTTTGTCGGGCCATAACAAACAGCTTGGATTTCAGGAACTTAACAACCCGCAGAACCAATGCAATGGCTTGTTATACATCTCCCTCTAGCATGGGAAGGTATTTATCGATTTCATCGTCGGATGCCTTCCAATTGTCCCCCCGGACCTCATGAAGTTTGGTAAGGCCAAGTAGTGAAAGCGGATCCTCTGCAACATACTCGTTACCTTTGCCAGAGGCTGTCCAGACCATCTCTTGATCGGCGTTCACGACTCTTGAAGCAATGGTGAATCCCATTGACGCTAATGCGAGAATTGCCGGAACTTCAACATTGGCCATAGATACAATTTTCATAGTCAGAAATTTTGTCCTGATTGTTTGATGCTTAACAGTTAGGGTAGTAGCTGCCAACAGTTACCATTCAGCAGTTATATGAAAATACTACTTGGCGTTCGCGTAATAAATTCGCGAAACAAACATTCGCCTAAATATACCTAAAACCCTCACTAGAAAATGGATACAGCATTAGTTCTGTTTGTGAAAGGCTATTTCTTTCCTCAAAATATTGCATTAGATTGCTCAGTTTATGAGTCTAATCAGACAAAGAATAATCTTTCAGAAGGATGAATTTACAGGCTGTAACGATTACATAGAGAGAGTTATAAGCTTTTTGAACAAGAAATCTTTTTGCATTTCTATAACGCGAACGCCAAGTACTAGGCTGATGTATGAATAGGGATGTTATCGAGCCAATCCCATTGCTCCCTCTCAACTAGCTCAGATAAATCGGCCCAAAGCTCCTTACTCAGACTACCTGTTGCAGCTTCCACGATGTATTGGCCCAAGAGATCCTTCGCTAGCCCAGGATCAGCAGACCATCGCACTAAAAGTCTTTTAAACTCTAGAGTTGCCCCCCGTAAATCACCGGACTTCCAAAGGCAATAAGCTTTTTGCTCCAATAAGAGTTCATAACGCCAAGCCCGAAAACTGGTAAAAAAGGAAGCTTTGACTTGGCTGTAGGCACGATAAGCCTCTACCCATTTCTCAAGATCGTGCAGGCAGTGAGCACGATAAAGCAAAGCCCATTGATGCTCCTTATCCTCTGCTAATACAGCTTCAAAGTGTTGAAGGGCTTCTTCAACGGAATGGCTCTTATCGCGATAACAGAGTGATCCGAGCGTATACTGCACATGCGCATCAGTTGGAGCAAGAGTTTGAGCCTTGTAAGCAGAACGCCATGCAGTGTTCCATACTTTTCTCGCATTAATTTCTTCTAAGCACTCTGCAGTTTCCTGAGCTGATATTGCTCGTGAGTGATGCACAAAGTGATCATCTGGAGTTATGCTCAGGGCTGTCTTATAGACTCTATCGAGAGCAAGCCATGCTCGATAAGACCAGGACAATTCTGGTTCAAGAAATATAGCCAGTTGCTTCAATCGTTCTTGGGGAAGCATGTCAATATGAACCGTATCTTGCAAAAAGATCTTCAGATCAATCTTTTCAGCTTCTGCAACATCACTAATTTCAATATTTTTCTCTAGCCACAACACCATTTCTTGCTTTGGAGACAGCGTACTAGAAGAATGCTGCTTATCAAGTTTTCCTCGAAGTTGAGCACGGTTGCGTTGATCTCTTAGCCCAGTTTTTACTGGAGAACGTGGCATTTACCCCTCCATATCACAAGGAAACTTTACTATAGTTAGCAGGCCACTTCCTTCTTAACATAAGTGAATTGGTGGTTCATCCAACTCTCAATGCAGATTCGAAGTGAATTCCCGATAAAGCAGAGGTTATTTCAGTCGTTCTTGGCACAATTGCCGGAAATGATCGCCTCGTTTCTCAAAGTTTTGATATTGGTCAAAACTAGCACAAGCAGGTGATAAGAGCACACTTTTAGCTTGGAGCGAAGGGGCCAATTCAGCAGCTTTGGTAACCGCCTTATCCATTGTTTCTACGATTTCATAATCGTTATATCCAATCGCCTTAAGGCGCTGGCTAAAAGCATCGGCAGCACTGCCAATCAATAACACCTTGGCCGCTTGAGTCTGAATGGTTTGCAGCCATGCCTGATCGTCACCAACTTTAGCTTCCCCACCCGCGATCAGAATGGCAGGACGATTGACCGCAGCCAAGCCAGTTTGGGCTGCTTCATAATTCGTGGCCTTGCTGTCATTGATAAAATCTATGCCCTGCCAGGTACAGATATGTTCTAGGCGATGGGCCACACCGGGAAACGTGGATACGGCAGTTGCGATCGCATCCTTCTCAATCCCCGCCAAATGAGCCACAGCAACTGCCAGTAAAAGGTTCTGCTGGTTATGAACCCCCAACATCCGCATGGAGGATACCGGCACAATGGGTTCTCCTTCCACCTTCACCCATCCCTCTTCAATAAAAATATTGGGCACTGGACAGCGTTGACCATTACAGGCATCCGGCAAACTGGGGCCATGACTACTCGTCCAATAGGCATCCGCCCATCGCCAAGGCAAGCCTTTGATCAAGCCTTGATCATCACCATTGAGAATTTTCTGTTTGGACTGATTGAGAAGTAGGGCCTTAATTTCGCGATAGCACTCAACGGTGCCGTGCCGCTCCAGATGATCAGGGGAGAAGGTCGTCCAGACACCAATCGTGGGGGCTAGGGTGGGGGAGGATTCAATTTGATAGCTACTCACCTCCGCAATCACCCAGTCCAGCGGATCGCCTGCTAGGGCCAATTCACAGGCACTGTAGCCAATATTGCCGCAGGCGGGTGCCCGCAACCCCGCCGCCTTAAAGATGGCTTCAACAATCGCAGTGGTAGTGGTTTTGCCATTGGTCCCCGTAATTCCGACCCAAGGATATTGCTTGAGGTATCGCCAGGCCAGTTCAAGTTCACCAAAGGTCTCAATGCCTTGAGATCGTGCCTCTTCCAGGGCAGGCAACTGCCACGGCACTCCAGGACTGACCACAATCCGATCAGGGCGAGTCAGCCCCAGGTCCGCCAAGGCTGATAGGGAAAATTTCAGATTTAAATGGACGGAGATACCTTCTGTTGCCAAGGTTTTCTGAGTCGCCACTAACCCTTCTGAATGGCCTGCATCACCCACCGAAACTTGCCACCCCTCCCGGCGCAGCAGACGAGCAGCCGCGATACCGGAGCGACCAAGACCAATAATATGAACAGCAGGCATAGAAGGGAGCAAAGTGATTCAGCAATCCTGATCGTATCGCTTGGTGGTCCCTTTGCTCCAATTAAATGCTTCTTAGGGATAAATTAAAATCTTATAGGTCTCAGGTCCAGGAGAAACCGCCTGCTCGACCGCATTCGCTAAGTCTTGAAGCGGATAGCGATCGCTGACTAAGGCATCGACATCAATTCGCTGGTTGAAAATAATGTCCGCCGACTGTTTCTGTAATCGAAAAGAAGAGCTATAGCTACCAATCAAATCGATTTCGCGACGATACAAGACATTGGGATTAATGGGAATTTCGACCTCATCCGGGAATTCAGCGAAGAACAGAATCTTGCCTCCCTTGCGGGTACAGTCGAGGGCTTGGAAAAAAGCTTTATCACTGGGCACTGCCAACAGGCTGACATCTACCCCCATACCATTCGTCAGGTCTTGAATCTTTGTGGCTAGGTCTGGATCGCGGGCATCAAAGGCCGCCGTCGCTCCGACTTGCTTCGCTTTTTCAATCCGTGTGGGTAAGAGATCGGTTGTAATGGCCCGGCCTCCCACATAATTGACGAGCATGACGAACATTAAGCCAATCGGGCCAGCTCCCGTAATCAGCACCGTTTGCCCTGGCTTGATATCGGCTTTGGTGACGGCCTTCAAACAGCAGTTAGTGGGTTCAACAAAGCTCGCTTGCTCAAAGGAAATATCATCAGGGATTTCGATTAAGCCACCCCGCTCAACAATATGCCCCGGCACTTTCACATAATCAGCAAACCCACCGCCGCTGGGGCTAAATCCTGCCGTGGTGGTGATATTTTTATACACGTCGCACATGGAGAAGTTGTCATTTAGACAATACTCACAGTGCATACAGGGAATATGGTGCAGAACAACCACCCGTTGCCCCACCTGCCAGTCTTTAACCTCAGAACCCACAGCCGCAATCTCGCCTGCCGTCTCATGACCAAAGATTCGGGGCGGCTCGTAGAGGGGATAGCGAATTTTTTTAATGTCGGATTGACAGAGACCCACTACTTTGACTTGAACGAGAACCTCATCTGCACCTACCTCAGGCTTTGGTATCTCTTCATAGCTGAGCTGATTAACCCCGCGAAAGACTTGAGCTTTCATGCTTCCCGAACCCTAACAAACGTCTGTTTTCAGCTTATCGTGTTGCTTCCTGCCCCTCAAGCTATGAAACCCCACCAGCAGGCAGGGTTTCATTTTAATGATTATGGGAGGTGTTGGGGGCTAGGCACCATCATTGGATGCCAGTTGTTGGGCATTAGGCAGGCGAACTTTATCCGCTAAGCCCAGAGATTGGAGTAACTGCACCATCATCCAAGTGGTATCAATTTCCCACCATTGCAAGCCATGGCGAGCAGACTGAGGAAACGCATGGTGGTTATTGTGCCAGCCTTCACCATAGGTGAGGAGGGCAACCCACCAGCAATTGGTGGATTGGTCATCAGACTCATAGGTTTTATAGCCAAACTTATGGGTGGCACTATTTACAAACCAAGTACAGTGATACACCAACACCAAGCGGACAAAAATACCCCAAACTACTAGAGGCCAACCGCCAATAAAGTAAAGTAACACCCCAAAGACAATTTGCATGGGGAAGAAGTAGTCATCTAAAAACCGATAAAAGGGATCGGTGTTGATGTCTTTCGTCAGTTTGTCAATGTCTGCTTCTGCAGGGATTTCATGAATCATCCAGCCCATATGGCTCCACCAGAAGCCGTTACGGGAATTATGCTGATCCAGATCCGTATCAGAATGCATATGGTGGTTGCGATGCAAGCCAACCCACCAAATCACGCCGCCCTCACAGGCTAAGGATCCGCAAAAGACGAGAAAATACTCCAGCCACTTGGGGGTTTTGAAACTGCGGTGGGTGAGCATCCGATGCCAACCCAGGGTGATACCGAGTCCACCGGTAACCCAGTGAAAAAAGACGGCAAAGCCGACGGCTGCCCAGCTAAAGTTGCTAGGTAAGAAGGCAAATAATGCTCCAATATGGATGGCAATTAGGACCACAATAAAGGTCCAATCACGCTTAAGCTGTGATGGCGGTGTTGCGATAGTCATTTAGTCTCTTTGTAAATGAATATTTCGACAAGAAAACAAGGGTAAATCTAATCCAGGATTCTCAAACTTGCCTAATCTCCGCCTAAGCTCTGTACGTCCACAGCGATCAAAATCAAGCCTTGGCTGTACGTTGTAAAGAAAAAGTTGCTCTATGAAACCCCTTACACAGCTAGAGGCAGCCGAACAGGCAATGTCTCTCATCTTTTCTAAGATTGACACTCAAGTCAAGAAAAACTTAACACAAATATTAAAATCTTTTCATAATTGCCGCTTGGGTCCCCATCATTTTGCTAGTGTATCGGGTTACGGTCATGACGATTTAGGGCGGCAAGTCCTGGATCAAGTCTTTGCCGAAGTCATGGGCGCAGAAGCAGCTCTAGTGCGGGTCCAATTTGTATCCGGTACCCATGCGATCGCAGCTGCTCTATTTGGCGTATTGCGCCCTGGTGACCAGATGTTATCCGTGGCCGGAGCCCCCTACGATACTTTAGAAGAAGTGATTGGCATTCGCGGAGAAGGCCAAGGCTCCCTTAAAGAGTTTGGGGTGGAGTATCGGCAACTGGAGTTAACCCCAGCCGGAACCATCGATTGGCCAGCCTTAGAAACCAGCATTCAACCCCAAACGCGCCTCGTCTTGATTCAACGATCCTGTGGCTATAGTTGGCGGCCCAGTTTAAGTATTGAAGAGATTGGCAAAATTGTGGACCGGGTAAAAGCCCAAAACCCGAATACTATTTGTTTTGTTGATAATTGCTATGGGGAATTTATCGCAGATCGGGAGCCTCCCGCCGTCGGGGCCGATCTGATTGCTGGGTCCCTAATTAAAAATCCTGGGGGCACCATTGTCACTGCCGGGGGATATATTGCTGGGCGGCGTGATCTGGTGGAAGCTGCAGCCTGTCGATTGACCTCACCAGGGATTGGCTCAGCCGGAGGAGCGACCTTGGATCAAACCCGGTTGATGTTTCAAGGGTTATTTTTAGCCCCGCAAATGGTGGGGGAAGCCATGAAGGGCAATCATCTAGTGGCCCATGTGTTTCAGGAGCTGGGCTATCCAGTTAATCCCTTGCCCGAAGCCCCGCGTCGAGATGTGATCCAGGCGGTAAAGCTCGGATCTGCAGAAAAATTAGTGGCCTTTTGTCAGGCTTTTCAGCAATATTCACCCGTGGGGTCTTATCTCGATCCGATGCCTGCTCCGATGCCGGGCTATGAGAGTAATTTAGTGATGGCGGGGGGCACTTTTATAGATGGCAGTACCTCAGAACTCTCTGCCGATGGACCGTTGCGAGAGCCCTATATTGTCTTCTGTCAGGGAGGAACCCATTGGACTCATGTTGCGATCGCATTAGAAGCTGCCATTGAAGCCGTCGGTCCCGCCTCTTAATCAAAAAGGGCCTGTTGATGTAACAGGCCCCCGATTATTTCAAATTTGCGGTGATTTAAAAGACCTGCTCAACCTCAGCAATCTCAGGGATGGTGTCTCTTAATTTGCGTTCAATCCCCATCTTTAAAGTCATGGCAGAGCTAGGACAAGATCCACAGGCCCCTTGTAGGCGTAGCTTCACTACAGGACCTTCGACTTCAACCAACTCAACATTGCCGCCGTCTGCCATCAGGTAGGGACGCAGCTCATCTAATACTGTTTCGACGTTTTCGGGATTAAGTTCTAACGTTTGTGACATGACTAAACCTTGGTGTGCTGATCTATATTGTAGCGATTGCAGTAGAGACCTTATACGCCTGAACGATATCCATCTCTAACTGCCTGCAGAGAGTCCCTGCATTAATGAGGGTCTCAAATAGTCAAAAATAAAGGGTGAAGGCTAACCTTCACCCTTATTAAAAATTAGGAGCTTGAACTATCACCTTGCAAGAGACAATTCTTCCGTTTCTACCCTTAAGCTAGGGAATAGAAAATGATTCTCTTCGACATATTGAGCACCGAACAAACCTTTTTCGGCCCAAAAATACCGATCAGTGGTATGTTCGTTGCGTTTGACGAGAAGTAAAGCGGGTGGAATAACCCCTTCCGTTTTAATATACTTCCGGGCTGCCGTTACTGGCTTATCCTCACCACTCTCGATACTGAACTGAGGAACATTTTCCAAAATTCGACGTCCTTCCTGTCGACGACGACTTTTGCGTTTCCGTCTTCTTGCCAAACCCAAGACCTCCTTAAGCTATACCGCAGTGTAGTCAAAGTTACAAAAGCTTAATGAGTATAACTGGAGACAAATTAGAATTCAACTTTATCTTAAGTTTTGATAAGCGAAAATAGGTTGACAAACGATTTATTGCACCTTATGAGCTTTTTTAGATGTAAAAAATTGTAAAGTTTCCTCAGGGATTTATGAGACAATTCGGGGTTAGCCTTCGACCTTAGCCTGGTAGTCTGACGCCGACATAGCCTTGTCTAAAGCCGCAGATCCACTCACCTTAATCTTGAGTAGCCAACCGTTATTGTAGGGATCTTCTGCGAGTTGTTCAGGGGCATCGGCAATGGCGGTATTGCACTCCAATACTGTTCCATTAATCGGAGCATAAATATCTTCTACGGCTTTGACGGATTCGATATTTCCCATCGTCTCCCCTTGGGATAATTCATCACCCACTTCTGGCAATTCAATAAAGACAATATCCCCTAACTGATCAATGGCAAATGCGGTGATACCAACCGTGGCAACATCTCCCTCCAAACGAACATATTCGTGGGAGTCCATATATTTCAAATTGTCGGGATATTCAAAACTCATAATGGGGTGCCTCAGTCAGTAAGGAAGTTGAGTAGGATTTCAGGAGAATCATCCAAACCATATTTTGCCTTAAATCTTACGCTTTAGGTCGCCGATAAAAGGGCTTTTTAACAACCGTTGCCGGTTGGGGCTTCTTGCGGATTAATACCGCTACTTCCGTACCGGATTTGGCATAAGCCGTTGGGACATAGGCGAGGGCAATCGATTTACCCAAAGTGGGTGAAAAACTGCCGCTGGTGACAATGCCCACTTCTTGGTCATTGACCCAAACGGGATAATCATGACGAGCAATATGGCGCCCCTGCATTTCCAGAGCCACTAACTTACGGGGCGGTCCCTCTGCTTGCTGCTTCTTGAGGGTGTCTTGGCCAATAAACTCACCTTGATCTAGATTAACCAACCATCCCAACCCGGCTTCGTAGGGGGTTGTAGTGTCATTAATATCTTGACCATAAAGCGCCATAGCGGCTTCTAGTCTTAAGGTATCGCGGGCTCCCAAACCGCAGGGAGCAACGCCAGCCTCCAAAAGGGTTTGCCAGAGTTTCTTACCCGTCTCTGGATCGATCATGACTTCAAACCCATCTTCGCCCGTATATCCGGTGCGGGCAAACCAGGCAGGTTGCTCCAGGATGGTGCCAGACTGATGGCGATAGTTGCGAATGGCTGAGAGCTCGGTGGGGGTGAAGCGCTGCAGGGTTGCGATCGCATCGGGTCCTTGCACGGCAATTAGCACATGGGAGTCGGAAACATCCTCAAACCCAATCGCTTCAGCGGAAACATTCTCTAATAACCAGGCTTTGTCCTTAGCCGTAGTCGAGGCATTGACAATCAGCTTGCCAATTTCTGCTCCTGAGTCTGAGATCCCCTCAAAGTAAAAGATTAGATCATCAATAATCCCAGCTTGCTCATTCAAAAAGACAGAGTACTTTGCTTGCCCCGGTTCAAGCTGACTGAGATCAGAGGGGACTAAGGGCTGCAGTTTCTGCCGTAAGTTATCTCCCTTGAGCAAGAACTTACCCATATGAGAGATATCAAACATGCCCACTTTTTGACGGACGCTTTGATGCTCAACGGTGATGCCTTCATATTGAACAGGCATATTCCAACCCCCAAAGCCCATCATCCGAGCATTGAGCTGCTGATGTTGCTCTAGTAAAGGAGTCGGTTTCAAGGAGTCTGCCATGGTAATCCACGTTTGCACTAAGCTTCTGGCTGGGCTCGATGTAACACACCATCTGCGAACCAGCCCTCGCATTTATATCATGAACCCAGTGTCCAGATCAGTGCCGTAGCGATATAACCACTGATCTGTTGGGAATATCTTTAAGAAACGAATTCATTGATAAATCTGGTGTTGAGGCCATTGGATTGAACTCGATATCTAATTCCTATCGCGAGATTTTTCCCACACAGATATGTGAGATCGACTGGTGTTCGTAAACGGCTCCTTGTTCCAACCGCCCCATCTTGCTTTTAACTTTAAGTTGGCGAGCCTCGCCATCAGATCCAGCTCTGATGGCCAAACGTAGCGAAAAGGCGTTGAGGACAGTTCTGTGTCTCGATCACGAATGCGCATATGGTACGACTTGAGGGATTGGGATACGACATCATAGTCATCTATGCCCCAATGATCCGCTCCAAACTCAAAAACATGTTTGGTTTCACCAAAGGGGATGCACTGCAGCGCAGGTACCATAACCTCAATCACAAAACTGCCGCCAGGTTCGAGATGTATGGCTGCGTTTTGGAAACATCTAATTTGTTCATCCTGGGTTGTCAGGTTCATGATGGTATTGAAAACCAGATAGACAAGGGAGAAGGTTCCATTGCAAGGTGTGGTCGCAAAATCACCTTGAGTCACAGGAATGCGATCTGTTTTTTCAGTAAGCTTAGTAAGCATTGCTTCAGAAAGATCGATGCCATGAACTTCAACACCTGACTGTTCCAGTGGTATAGCGATTCGACCTGTGCCAACGCCAAATTCGAGTGCCCTACCAGATCCAGCAAGTTTTGCCAGAAAATCAACGACAGGTTTCACTAATTCAGCGTTGGAAGACTCAACGTCTTCATCATAATTTTTAGCGACTTTTTGAGGGAAATAGTCGTTAGTATTCATGATTCAAAAGGAAACAGATAGGAAGATCAATATCAATCGTTGAGACACCTGGGTGAGCTACTTTTGCCAGAGATGAAGACTTGAAATCATCAAGAGACCACCCACCAGGACTAGCAAAGCAAAACTATCACTACACATGTAAAAAGCCCTTCATGCGGATATTGGTTGGTCGAGGAAGCAAGCGGTTTTTATAGAGTCTGTCATAATGTCTACTCTAGCGTTGAACTAGTAGCTAGCATTGATGTAATGGGTCTTGGGATCTCTAAACCAAGCACCTATGGCCCAATCGTTTGGTTGTAAACGACAGCGATAAATTCGTTCGTTCAAGGTGAGGTTCACTTCCGGTAAGGAGCCAGAAGAAATTTCCAGCTTCGTTCACGACGCTGATAGTCTACGGGACATAAGTCAGCCCGCTCCTGAGGAAGATCGCCGCTGGTGACAAAGTTCGCAAACTTCTCAGGATTACTGCCATAAATAATGCAAGAAACGGTATAAAAACGCTGTGCCCCTAAACCATGGGATGTCCAAAACGGTAGTTCTTGAAGTTGCTCTTCTTCTTCCGCATCCACATCAAACTGATCGATGCCAGCGATGACTGCATCATCGTCTTGCAGTTCTAACAACATCATTGTGGCGAACTCATCCACAACATTCTCTTCTAGCCCGGTAATGGGAAGTTGGTATTGGTCCACAAAAGCATGACCCAGTTCGTGAAAAAACGTGAACAGAGCGGAGTAGATCACCTCATCTGCATAGGCTTCAGAAGACTGATTATCTTCGCCCAAAATGTCGGTATATTGCTTGAGCAGCTCGTAACACATTTCGATTTTGACTTGCTCAGGATCATAAAACGCATTCGCTTCACCACATTCTTGAAAGCTAACTGTGATGTCTCTGGGTAAAGCAAACTTGGTATTGAGCTGGGCAATCAATCCATCTGATTCCTGGGGCACAGAAAATTCCAGGGAATCTTGGAGAGCTGCATAGATAACATTGAAGTTCGCATCCCTCGGCTGCACATAAACGATCCGCAGGTCACCTTGGTCGGTAATTTTATGGCGAGCCAGTTGGGCAACTTTGATCGGTTTATTTTGAGGTGAGGCATTGATTAAAGGACTCGTGCATCCCGAAGTGGCCCATAGTACGCTGCTTATCGCAACACCCCACTGCCAAGATTTAAACCGAGCATGCTTAACCATAAGTGATACCCCTTTACACTAGCCAGATACGACATTAAGTTGACCACTCCCAATACTCATGACATGGCCCAACAATACCTTCAAGCAATTGTCGAAATTTGGGATCCCATACTTCCTGGTCACAATCCGACACATAAACATAGAAACGTGCAAATTCCATTGACTCAACGTAATTCAAGTCCTTGATACACAGCTTTGAAGTACAAAAAGGACAGGTGATGGCACGATCTTGCAACGCAGTCTTAGAATCTTCTTTACATACTTCGTTTACATTATCCATTACATCGGAAGAGCATTTTGGGCATTTGATTTCATAAAGGTAGTTTGGAACAGGGTGTTCTTTTGATTCGTCAACGATTCCCATTCCGCCAAACTTCGCCTTAATATCAAGGTCGCAATCTGGGAATGGGCGGTCTGCATCGCGAAAAGCACGAATTCGATTCAAAATTACTGGTGTTTTGAGGAACACACCGTACTCCCAAAGCCTTTCGGCTAATTCCTCTCCACATCCTGACCACTGGTCTTGGTTCTCGGGTACATAATAAACACTAACCTGTCCCAAGTCTCGTCTCCTATTGCAATAATAAGACTTCCATGAATTTATACTGGGACATCGATTTCAGATAAGAATCATTTAATTCTGAAATAGATATTAGTTTTCGGAATTTTATTGATTTAAAGCTTACGGTTTTTGATATCTCGGAAGATTGCAAAAAAGCTGTTACCAAATTTGCAACCCCTGTCAAACCTAAGGGCAGTTGGGCTAGAGTCGGAATGAACAGCTCTACTTGGAACTCATCCACTATTCGGGAGATCCATCTAAGCCATCCTTGTTGTCGAGATTTTCATATGTTTAAACGATTGCCCGTCATTCAAACCCTCTTCAGTACCCTAGCGGTATCTATGGTGCTGACGTCTTCAGCCCTAGCGACAAAGCCAACCTTGATTGCCGAGGAAGAATCGTTTAATCCCATTGCCCCCAAATCAGAATCTGCGCCGGTGGAGAACAGCGATGTCATAGAGCCCCAGCCCCGCCGCCGCCCGATCTTCGATAATGGCTATCAACGGGTGATTGACCAAACGGTGCAAATGGTCACCAATCCCAAAGCTCAACGGTTGGCCCAACGGTTTGGCTTAAATATCCTCAACGTTACTTGGGAAGATACGGGACGCTACAAAAACTCCTCCGTTGGTCCCAACATTAGCGATATGACGATTCAAGTCCAACATCGCGATCCAAAGACTCGGTCCAATCGCCTGCATCTCATGCCTGTGATTCGACATCCCAACTTTTCTGATAAAACTGCTGATGTTCGCCTCGATCGGTTTTTCCTCAAAGTCGGCAATGAGAAAGGGGCAAAATTACGCAAAGTGGCCCTCAAAGATATTTTGAAAGACCCACGAAGATACCTGCATCAGCCCAACTCTTGGACAGGCCGTCAAAAATCACTTTTGGCCCCTCGCGATACCCATGCGTTGGTCAGTGCTCAAGCCAGTTTCCTACCGATACCCAAGGGCGGCAAGGCTGAATTCAATCCGGTACTGTTCAATTACCAGTCCTATGCAGATAACCCTGCAGTCCTTACGATTCTGGCGACCCGCGAAGGGACCAGCATGACGGTGATTGATAATAAGCGCGATGCCTTCTCTGCAGGTCAGACTTGGGGACAACGGTTGTTCTTTAACCAAAATGGTGAGCGAGCCAGTTTGACGGGGCAGCGAGCCAGCGATTTTGTTAGTAGTGGTCAGTCTTCTTCTGCATCGGCCAGTAGCTCTAAGGAGGTGGAAGACCGAGGCTTAAATATGGTGCTGCTCATTCAAGTCCCTCTCAAACAGAAACGGCCACCCATGCCATTGTTTGCACCTGAAGCGATGGAGGATAGCGCAGTCGGTGCGAGTGCCCCCACGGCAAAAGCCCAACGCAGTAATGTTGAGGCTGCCGTCATTGGTCATGGTGAAGTGGAGGGGCCGTTTACCGAAATTGATAACTTGGCCATTGAGCGCGATCCGCGTTTTCCGGTTCGGGTCACAGTCCAGTTCTATAAAGCCACCAGCAATGGGGCTGTGTCTCAGGCCGATATGAAGCACATTAACCAACAAATCGCTCGGGTCTATGACGATGCCGACTATGTGGGCAGTTTAGTGGTCGAGGGAGATACGGGGCGCCCCACAGAGTATGACAGCTCTAAACAGGAACCCCCCACTTGGTGGCAGGAATTCTGGAAGCGGCATCGTTCCAATACCGGACAATCGAAGGAAGATGCTTGGGAAATGCTCAATCGGCTCATGGCGCAAGCATGGTCTGAGAATTCTGATTCCTAAGTGGGTTAATGCCTAGGGCTTTCAATGGCATGATTGAACTATCAGCATCCGATTTTTCAATTAGTCCACCCCAAATAGCTATTCGAGAGTGGTGGCAAGCGCTGATCAATATTGAAGCAACGTTTTGCATCACTATTGGCAAAATCCAAATGATTCAAGAACCCCACTTTTGCGTCGTGGAACTGGTCAACGCACTTCGGTGTTGGGAAGCCAGTTCCAATTACTTATCAGATTTTGAATATGAATCTATGAATGAAGAAGAGACTGAACTCTTGTGGTTTCAGTTAACTTCAGAGGATCGTTGGCTCGTCGGCTCAGCATGGCAACAAACTGAATGCCCAGATCCGGTGTCTACCCAAGCGCTAAAAACGGCCATTCATATTTTCAACAAGAGTGTCGAGCAATCTGTTGCGAATGATCTGGGTGTTTATCTTATGGACTTTAAGGAGTTCGCTGCTTGATCAAGCTTTGCAATTCAAACGTCCACTTGCAAGAAACAATTAGACGGCTAGTCGAGGCTTTGGAGGGTATCGCTAAATAAGTTAAAAAAGCGATACTCTTCCAGTGGTTGTTGGTCATTCCAGGTCGCAGAGACACAGTAATTATTGCCCAAGTCATCTTTGAGGGCTGTGGTTAGATTCAAGACGCCCGGTTCTGCGCCCCCTTTAAAGGCCACCTGTTGCCAGTTATCAGCATTGATAATGCCGGTATTGATATGCATCAGTGGTAAATCGGCAACCTGGGCAATCAGTTGGCAGAGTTCTTGGGTGGTGAAAAACCATTCAATGTCTGGGGCCAGGGGGTCACTATCCACTAGCTCAACGGGTGGAAGTGGGGCCTTGTGGATGGTTGGAAGTAGATCTGGACGAGCAGTACTTTGTCGATAGGTCTCTAGCAAGTCTTGATTCTCGGGGCTTTTGAGGGTGAAGACCTCTTGCGTTGATAAAAAGGGCTGGTTCCGAGGAGAGGCTGTGGCTAGGGTGTCTCGGCCTACAACCTGAATTAGAATATCCGCTGCTGTATTGTCACTGACGGAAATCATCAGGCTGGCCAAGGTTTGGAGGGTTAGAGGGGCCTGATCGGGCCAGTCTTGGAGGATGCCGCTAGGAATGCTTTTCCATTCGGGTTTTAGTTGAATCACCTCATCCCAGGAATGTTGTCCTGCATCAATTTGCTGCTGGAGTTCGGCGAGTACTTGGAGCTTAAACGCAGATGCGATCGCAAGGGGTTTCTCAGTATTTAGAGAGGCGACAGCTTCATTATCCTTAAGAACCAAAACACTTGTTCCCCCAGGTAAGGCATCAAATTCATCCATCAGCTTGCTAGGAACAGCGAATACCTCTGAATAAGTCAGTCCTAGGCAAATTAGGAGAAATATCGTTCCAAGGGCCGTAATCACTCCTCGCTTTAAAAAGTTTTTATGATCAAAATGGTGATAAAAACCCATAATTAATCAACCCAGAATTTCCTAACACCCAGAATTATTGATCTGCACCAGAGAAAAAATGCGTAATTATACGGAAGATTAAAAATATCTCATTTCAAAGTTCCGTATTTCTGACCTGAACACTCTCGACTTATTTGGGGATCATAGACATATATAAAAAATCGATATTCGGGGGATATGATCAAATGCTAATTCCTATTGCTGGATTTGCTGCTTTATCAATGTTATCTATCATCACAAATACATTAATCCTGATGGATAGCAAGGATGCTCCCATCGAGAACTAAAACGCTAACCCTTTGACTGCAAGCGATGCAATCAGGATTAGACATCAACAACAGTATTGTAAAAAAGTGTTTTGAGCTGCGTAAATGCAGTCCTGCGATCTGATAACTACAATATAGATTGCCAAACCAAACCTCTAAGCCCTTGTTTTTTGAAACGGGGGTTTTTTATTGCCATCACTCCCTAACAATGGCGACTGGCTATTCCCTTTACCTCAGAAAATTGCACTTACGCCAATACTATCTCTCAAAAAAATATGCCAAGACTGACTCAACTTGAACAACCTTGACATATTTTCCTTAAATCAACGGATTGAGGTTAAGCACCAACCGCTTCTTTGGCGGCATACAGCACTTCAGCTGTAATTTCGGTAATATTGCGCTCACGAGCGAACTTCTCGGTATTGCGCTTCACTTTACCGCGCACAAAACCGGGGATTTTGTTGAGTTCGGCTTGCCCGTCGGCACTCCAACCCAAATCAGAATCAGCTGAAATTCCCTTCGTAATCACTTCCTTCGTGTCATGGCCACCGAAGATTTCGAGCAAGTGGTCTTCCATACCGAGGGTGAAGGAGTTGTAAACCAAATCAGCCACCTGATTGGTCCCTTCATAGCCAAGAAAAGGCTTGTAGCCGATGGGAAAATCTTGGATATGGATGGGAGCCGCAATCACCCCACAGGGAATATTAAGCCGCTTGCCGACGTGACGCTCCATTTGCGTGCCGAAAATAGCAGAGGGTTCGACTCGGGCGATAGCATCACCGATGGCACCATGATCTTCATTGATCAGCACTTCGTCACAATACTCGCTGACTTCTTTGCGGAACCATTCTTGATCATATTTGCAGTAGGTACCGGCCCAAACCACATGAATGCCCATTTCCCGTGCCAAGATTTTGGTCATGGCTGCAGCATGGGTGTTATCGCCATAGACGACTGCTTTTTTACCGGTGAGGTTTTGGCAGTCGATGGAGCGAGAGAACCAAGCCGCCTGGGAAACATGTAAGGTTTGATTCTCGATGTACTCTTCATAGTTAACATCTGCCCCTTGCGCATTCAGCACTTCTTGAATCTTGCGAATGCAACGAGCCGTTTCTACCACACCCATGGGTGTGATATCGACGAAAGGCATACCAAACTCTTTCTCCAGATAGTGAGCGGACATATGGCCAATCTCACGATAGGGAATCAGGTTAAACCAAGCTTGAGGGAGGCGCTTGAGGTTATGAACTGAAGCCCCTTCAGGAATGACTTCGTTGACTTCAATGCCTAGGTCAGTCATCAACCGCTTCAGTTCGGTGCAGTCATGCTGGTTATGGAACCCTAGGGTTGAAACTCCAATGATATTAACGGAAGGCTTAGCGGTTTTTTCTTCCAGTAAATCGCCATTCTTACGGGCTTTTTGGATATAAAATTGAACAATTTGGTCAAGGGTGCGGTCTGCAGCCTGTAGCTCGTTGACCCGATAGTGATTGACATCAGCCAGTAGGACATCCCCTTGAGTACTAAGGGAGGCGCGCTCTACAAAGTTCTCCAGGTCTTCTTGCAAGATGCTGGAGGTGCAGGTGGGGGTGAGGACAATTAAATCTGGATTTTCCTCTTCATCCTTGCGAGTAATGTTATCGACTACCTTTTCTTGGGAGCCACGGGCCAATACATGACGATCGACAACGCTGGCCGTGACGGGTGTGAAGTTCCGCTCTCGTTCTAGCATGGAGCGCATGACGTTGAAGTAGTCATCCCCCAAGGGAGCATGCATAATGCCGTGAACATTTTTGAAAGAACTGGCCACTCTCAATGTGCCAATATGCGCTGGACCAGCGTACATCCAGTAGGCTAATTTCATTCTCTAGAATCTCCCTTGAGTTTCAGCACCTGTAAGCATTATTGACTAGTTTGTAGTGCTTTAGGAAGAATAAATTCCCCTTAAATCTCAAAAAAAAGAATTAAATAAGCTAATAGGAAAAATAAATCATCCATAGCCTCTAAAATAAAATAAATAAAAATTATATGGATATTTACTTTATTAATTTATAAATATAAGAACAATAGACAATTAAGCCTTTGATCAAATGCCAGCCACCAAAGACCCCATATGTGAGCACAGCTGATCTCAATGGCTAGGGATGAGGGACCAATGTTGTTGAACGATAGGATTGATGTCCCTTAGATCCTTTGGGTTGGCGTAAACCTATCAGCGTTATTCATAAGCGGTTTGTCAGGGATATCGTGTTCTGGCCCTTCAGAACAGCATTGCTAATTGGAGCAACAGAACATATTAAGGATATCCAGAGAAAAGGGTTGGCATTGAAAGAAAAAATGTTGGTGATTAACTGAGCCCGTTCCTTCGATAGATCTGATCACGAGTCATCCATAGGAGTAAACATTAAATTTAGTTACTTTTTCTATTTGGGGGTTTAGACGGGGCCTTAGAGGTTGAAGTAGGAGGCCAATCAACCCAATGGACAAATTTAAACTTGAGAGTCGAGGTTTGAGGCCAAGTCCAACTTTATCGGTGATTCCTTCAAAGGTTTCGATAAGATGGGACAAGTCCGTAAAATTAGCTGAAACAATAGATCCACAATGTCCGCTGAACAGCAACCTGAACAACAGCCTGAAAAGATTCACTTACCCAAGACTAGTGAATCAGAACAACTCAAGAAAATCCGCCACACCACCTCTCATGTGATGGCGATGGCTGTTCAGAAGCTGTTTCCCGGTGCCCAAGTTACCATTGGTCCGTGGATTGAGTCGGGTTTCTATTATGACTTTGACAGCCCTACACCTTTTACGGATAAAGATTTGAAAGCCATCAAAAAAGAGATGGTCAAAATCATCAAGAAAAAGCTACCCGTAGAACGGGAAGAGGTGAGTCGAGAAGAGGCAAAGAAAAGAATAGAAGCTTTGGGAGAACCTTATAAGCTGGAGATTCTAGAGGATCTAGAGGATCCGATTACCCTCTATCACCTAGGCGATCAGTGGTGGGATTTATGTGCGGGTCCCCATGTGGAGTCCACTGCCGATTTAAATCCCAAGGCCATTGCCCTAGAAAGCGTGGCAGGGGCCTATTGGCGTGGGGATGAAACCAAAGCCCAACTACAGCGCATCTATGGCACTGCTTGGGAAACCCCCGAACAGCTAGCAGAACATAAGCGACGCAAGGAAGAAGCCCTACGTCGTGACCACCGCAAGTTGGGTAAAGAGCTGGGGTTATTTCTCTTTTCTGATCTGGTAGGACCGGGATTACCCTTGTGGACACCGAGGGGAACCTTGTTGCGATCGCAACTCGAAGACTTCCTCAAACAGGAACAGGTCAAGCGAGGATATCTGGGCGTAACCACACCTCACATCACTCGGGTTGATCTCTTTAAAATCTCAGGTCACTGGGAAAAGTATAAAGATGACATGTTCCCGCTGATGAGTGACGATGATGCCGAACGGAATGCTGAGCTGGGCTTCGTGATGAAGCCGATGAATTGTCCATTTCACATTCAGATTTATAAGAATGAGCTACGCTCCTACCGCGACTTACCCATGCGATTAGCTGAATTTGGCACCGTTTATCGATATGAGCAATCCGGTGAGCTAGGTGGACTCACACGAGTACGCGGCTTTACCGTCGATGACTCCCATTTATTTGTCACCCCTGATCAGCTCGATGATGAGTTTCTGAAGGTAGTGGATTTAATTCTCTCCGTCTTTGAGAAGCTGCAGCTCAAGAATTTTAAAGCTCGCCTTAGCTTCCGTGATTCAGATTCCGATAAGTATATTGGCTCTGATGAAGCCTGGGAGAAATCTCAGAATGCCATTCGCCGAGCGGTAGAGACCCTGGGAATGGACTATTTTGAGGGCATTGGAGAAGCTGCATTCTATGGTCCCAAGCTGGACTTTATTTTCCAAGATGTTCTGGATCGGGAATGGCAGTTGGGAACGGTGCAGGTGGACTACAACCTACCCGAACGCTTTGAACTGGAATATATGGGTGAAGACGGTAATCGCCAGCGCCCGATTATGATTCACCGGGCTCCCTTCGGATCTCTCGAACGACTGATTGGCATCTTAATCGAGGAATATGCAGGTGTCTTTCCCCTATGGCTAGCCCCCGAACAGGTGCGGCTGTTGACGGTAAATGACGACCATATGCCTTTTGCCCAGAAGGTGGCAACTGATTTGCAAGCTACGGGTATTCGAGTTTCGGTCGATCAAAGTGGCGATCGCCTAGGCAAGAAGATCCGCAATGCAGAGAAAGCCAAAATTCCAGTGATGTCGGTGATTGGGGATAAAGAGGTGGAAGCCAATAGCCTCAATATTCGCACCCGAGCATCGGGAGAGTTAGGGGCGATTCCAGTGGATGAGGTGAAGCAGAAGTTAGGAGATGCGATCGCAACCTTCTCTGCTTTTTAGATTTGGCAGTGCAATCAGTTCTTTGAATCAAGACCAATGTCAGCCCCAAATATTGGTCTTGTTTCTTAATGTGCAATCATCTACATTGAGAGGGAAGGCTTTTAGAGTATCTCCAAACACTATCCACAGGGCTTATTCGTATTAAACAAGCTGCTCTTTTATTCAGCTTGGATTTCTTCCTGTTTTGGTCCCAAGTTCAATTGAGCATGGCTAATCAACACTAGCAGTTCTATCAATTAGCTCCATCTGTAAATCCTTCATAAAGTCCAAGAAAAAATTCATAAATGAGCAGGCTCTTTCTGAAGTACCCGTTCCGAAGGTGAAGTATAGATCGCTCGTTTTTTGTGCCGCTTTTGCAATTTGAAATATAACAACAGTCCACCCTGGTTTGGTCTTGGACTTAAGTAGCCCTCCCAAATCTGAATCGCGTATTGCAATTCGAGGAGCTTGTAATGTTATTGGGTTTTTTGTGAAAATTTTATCGACCGGAAGATTTATATTTTCTTTCAAAATATGTAAAGCATCGACCATACTTTTAGCTGCTCCAGCAATAGTATGCTGGCCTGCATCTACTAAGTGATAATCGTCAAGCAAATTATGGGCACAAAAATCATAGAGTTTCCCATGTGCTTTTTTTGCTTGAGCGTATCTAACAGGATTGATAGCTTCAGGAAGCCTTTGCAGCGTTTCTCTTCCAGCCAGGCAGATATCTAATGGTATTTCTGCCTGAGAGAAACGGCCCGCAATAAGTTGAGCCATGTGAAATGATAAGTCGCTGTCGTCAGCATTAGACACTAATAAATCTGCAATTTTAGTTATATCTTGTGGACGATATCCCCGCGCAATTTGATCGTCCATTTGTGATCTTCTTTTTTGGTATTCACGATTGGCTGATGATTCAAAGGGAAGAAACCAATTATCATCCTGAGGGGTATGGAACCGAGTTGCGCTTAAATAATACTTAACCCACCATGGTAATTCAGCAGTAGGATAGGCATGAAGTCTGTCTACATCACTAGAAGACTCAATTCTTTTAATCTGTTCAGGATTGGAAACAATAATAATATCTAAAACAAAAGGAATATTGATACGAGAAGGATTAGGTAAAAAGCTTTGTTCTCTAGTCATATAAATCACTAAATAGCTTTTTCTTTATCTAGCTAGCAAACTGATGATAATCTCATCTGATGTATAAAATCTACAACATTAAAAACCATTAAATTATTTACAGGAAATAATATCAAAAAATCAATATTTTGAATAAGAGAAAAATACAATCATCCTACAAGTCAAAAAAGCACTATTTTCCTAGCAATTGAATTGAGAATCGATCATTCAATAACTTAAAGACTTATTTGGAAAGAGTCATACCATGGGAAATCAGGGCTACATTGGAGAAATAAATACATCCCATCGTCAAAATACAGTTTGAAAGATTTAATGAATAGTCATGCCTATTAGTACCGAGTTTAGATGAAATCCTATGTTGAGATCTGGAATCTGTTACACGATGGCAACATTGCCTCTATCAGGGGTGAGTGTCCTGGCAATGTCTCTGTGAAGGTCGAAATAGAATATCTATGCGAAGTACTAGCCGCCGAGTCTACTTTCATCTGGGTACATCTCCATGGTTGTAGCACCATAGCGTACACTCCCTTTCATGACTCAACCTGTATCACAGCACTCTCTCAATTAAGGGATTGTGATTTCGAAATCTTGAGCGCGAAGAATGAGGGAGATCACATATCCGTCTGTTGTACTGATGGCATACTGCACCTTAAGCACTTAGCTAAAATTAATTACATAATCATCGCTGTAGGTTTTCAAAACTCTTTCCACATATTCGACCAAAGATGACCACCCCCAGTAGGCACTCATTTCAATCCACTGATATTTCATGAATTGCCACAGACGCTCAATCAAATTTAGATGGGGAGAATAGCTTGGCAACTCAAACAAGGTAATTCCCCGTTCGGCCCACTCTGCCTTCATCTCATAGATTGCTTGGCTCGTATGGATAGGGGCTTGATCCATCACAATGACGGTGGGCAACTCCACGTCAGCAAAGAAGGTATCAATGCAATGACTGACAACCTCACTGGTGATGGTCTGTTCTGATGTATAAGCATATAGCCCCAGGGTTGTTTTACGTTACTCCTAGAAAAAATAGGATGGTTCTACTGACCAACAGTAGAGAGACCGATGAGCCATCTAATCGATACTTTGAAGCAAGTCCCGGATTTCCGCAGTGCCCATGGCCGTATTCATCCGTTATGGCTGCTGTTGCTATTGATGGTGATGGGCATGCTTGCTGGATATCAAGGGTACCGTCCGTTAGAAACCTTTGTGAGCGATTATCGCCAGCCTTTAAGTGAGCTATTGGGGCTTGAGAGCCTCGAAGTTCCGTCTCACTGTACCTTTCGTCGAGTGATGAAGGGGCTTGACTTCCAAGCGTTGAGCCACCAATTTGAAGCATGGATGCTCTCGAAAGCCCAGACTCACTCTCCCGATAATTATGCAGCCTCCATTGATGGCAAACGGATTCGTCAGGGGCTGACAGATGCCAAGGGGAAGCAGCGTTTTGTAGGGTTGGTGAGTTTATTTGCGGTGGAAGCAGGCATCACCCTCAAGCTCGAAGCCCTCACTCAGGAGGATAATAGCGAAATCAAAGTCGTCCAGGCACTGTTGGAAACCCTTCAACTCGATGGCTTGCTGATTACCATGGATGCCTTACACGCCCAAAAAACACTTGAGAAGATTGTGGCCTCGGGTAACGACTATCTTGTGGCGGTCAAATCCAATCAGGGAAGACTTTACGACCACCTCCAGACTTACTTTGAGTGTCTTAAACCCATGGCTGAGCACATCCACTCCGCCCAAAGTAGAGGACGAGATGAACATCGGTGTATACAGGTTTATGAGCCTGTCGGCATAGCCCTACAAGAATGGGAGGCAATTCGCTCTGTGCTTTGTGTCCAACGATGGGGCACTCGCAAAGGAAGGAGTATCACAATACGGCCTATTACATCAGTTCAGCTGCCACCTCACCCCAGCATTGGCAATCTCTGGTCCGAGAACATTGGGGCATTGAAAATCGGTTGCATTGGCCGAAGGATGTTGTTTTTGGCGAAGATGATTATCGACTCGAAGATGAACAAGCACTGCTCAATTGGTCAGTGCTTAGAACTATTGGGATTAATATCCTGCGGCTAAACGACTATCAATCCCTCAAAACCGCGATGACTAAGCTGGCTAATCGGGTCGATATTATTTTTTCGCTGCTAACTTAAAACAGCCCTGCATATAGCCCTTGTCGTCGACTCAAAAACCCCAGAACATTCAAGCGTTTACTTGAACGAGTCGGGATTTCCAGATAAGTCCCTATGGGTTGCCATCCATAGGGAATACAGGGGACTAACGAAAAACCACTCTCATCCATAAAGAATAGGTGGATGTCTCCCTTCTCTTCTTGTTTCTTGAGATGTTCTAACTGCTGTTTTTTCGAGGTAGTCGGCATATAAAGGCTGGCCTGATGTCCCTTGGCGAAAGCGATGCCAGCTCATGTCCATCTGCTTCAAGACGCGTTTAACGGTGGCCTTTGACACGCGTACTGACCACTGCTGTTCAATCTGAGCTAGCACCCGATTGAGTTGGATGGGAGATGCCTGAGTCCACTCATAAATCTGCTGTTGTTGGTCGGGATTAAACATCGGTTTTCGACCTCGGCCTGGGCGATTATAGAGTCCTGCAAAACCACGGTTATTCCAAGCCTTAAGCCAGTTGTACACGGTTTTAGGACTCACACTAAAAGGGAGGCTAAGGTGTAGGGACTCCAACCCTGGGCAGACAAAATGAGGCAATGGGCGCGTTGTCTGACCTGATGATGGCGACTACAGTGATAAATCCGATGCAATAAGCGTAAGCTTTCGGTGGAGATAGGACGGACTAATGACATCAAATCAATGGATGTAAAAAAGAGGACTCAGGTAGTTTACAACCTGGAAATTCTATGTAATTAATTTTGTCCATCTGCTTAACTACGTGGACACTACTTGCGAGCTGGACAACGGTACTTCAGTGACACTCGATACTCTATTGCAGGCGTGTCAGAAATATTGGGATGAATGGAGCCACAGGGAATGACCTACGACAAACCATCAATCATTGACTACCAATGACTGAAGATTCTGACAAAATTACGATTGAACAAGCCTACTTGGCAGCATATGAGTACTTGCTGCGTAGATGGAAATATATACCCGAACGGCTGATAGCCGATGAACTCAGTGACATGAGTTTATTAGATGACGGATGTAGTGCCGACCCAGCTTGCAAACATGAGTTTGTCGAAGCTCTTCACGCAGTTCTTGACGCTGAAGACACACCAGAGGGATATAGAAGAGCCGACCAACAGCTAAATTGAGATCAATGGCACTGAATTAACCTTAAGCAATCAGCTAGCTTGGCTTTGAGAATATGCTTGCAGTCACTAAGATGATTTCCTACGAGTAAGTGGGTAGCGTTGACGGCACTATCTTAAGACAGATAAAGATCAAAAAAGTATTTGAACATGGACTCCCAAGAAAATCTCACTGCCATGATTGTGCCATTCTATTTGGGTGAACGCCCCGATGTGGAAGGACGGAAAATACAAGAAATATGGGCATGGGATTTTGAAGAACTAGAATGTGTCCATAATTACGTCCAATGGTTATTCCCCCTTACCGAACAAAGCCACTTTAATCCCCAGGCTCCAGTAGTTGAGCAGGAAGTTATCCGTGCATTCCGAGAAGCCCCAAGACTACGGCAACACTTGTCCCAGTCTTTCTCAGTGATGTTAAATTTCTATGGTTTATCTATTGCTAGTGACAAGAGAGTAGCGCCAACGGTAGAGAAATCAGAAATCTACTCACAGCGAAAGAAGGAATGGGTCAACATGCTTAACCATAACTACCTTCGCATTACCCGAATACTCAAGTGTTTAATGACATTCGGATTAGAAGAAGAAGCCCAAGCCTTCTACAAGTGTCTGAGTCAGATTTATCGGGAAGAGAGCGACCAGATTGGAGGTGAAACATTCCAGTACTGGACTGATGCTGTTAACTCTCCGGTCATGGATCAGTAAAGTGCAGTGACCTTAAGACTGGTGCTGACCTATTTTAACTGGATCTGGTGCCACTCTCGATTCAAGAATACGGGTCTGCACAACGTGCTGGACTGACGGAGCATCCCTGGGAATAGCAAGACTTAGTCACCTATCCCACACTTTATTGAAGCACAATCGCCTTAGCCCTCATACACTTGGTCTATAGGTTCCCTAACCAAAGGCCAAGTGTATGAGGGGCTTGATATCGTGCCAGATATCCTATAAATGGTGTAACCGCACCAATTGCATAAGAGCTGCTTTTCAGTGCATTGCTTATAGAACAGAACGAACGGCTTTTAGAAAATCTTCGCGGGTGTAGGGCTTAGTGACGTATTCATCTGCTCCTTGCTTTTTACCCCAGAGCTTATCTAAATCCTGATTCTTAGTCGTGCAGATAATCACAGGTAATTGCTGAGTCGCTTCATTCTTCTTTAGACTTCGGCACAACTCAAACCCACTCATTTCAGGCATAACCACATCAGTAATGACAAGATCAGGCTTCTGAGCTTCAGCTTTTTTCAAGGCATCTTTGGCATCATCTGCGCTAATCACAAGATAACCAGCTTCTTTCAAATATAGACACATTAGCTTTAGTTCAGCTGGACTATCATCCACTACTAAAACAGTTTTCACTGGTTGTTTCTCCTATAAACAATCGAGGTAAGCTCATAAAAAATGGCTCTACCTAATACCTTTAGGATGCCCTTTTTTATCTAAGACTCACTGCCTTTTGGCGGCATGGTTTTAAAACAGAGGATTTTAGGTTACACCTCCACAGCAAAATAAGCCATCAATTATCGATGACTTGAGGTCTATTCCTTACCGATCAGGTCAGACTATGCCCTTTGGAATCGCTTAAATCCCTGTAGCTGCCTGGGGGAAGATAACATTTAAGTTGAACTGTCAGAGATCCTAAAACTGAATCTCCTATCATAAAAAAGTAAGTGGCTCACATCATAAAAGTATTGATATACATGGCTTTAAGAGAAACGTGAACTTTTACGAATCGTTGCCATCTCCCGTTCTGGCTCGATTCTCCTGTTCGCAGTCAATTCTCGCCCCGATTATCTGGAACATTTAACCAAGCATATGGTGATGGTATGAGTAACAATCACAAATCGCGAACGGGCGTAGCTAATGGATCGGGGATGCCTTAGACTTCGGAATGGTTACCCCTGGGAATAGGGAGTCAAACCGTTGATTGACCCAGGCAAGCCGCAGCATGAGTAGATGATTGAAACCATCCTCACTCCAGCGCATACCAACGGGAGCATGTCACCTTTGCAGATTGTTTTGAAATCGTTCAGGATACAAGTGTTGCCCAGAAGTCTTCATCAATGAACTCCGAAAAAGCAGCTCAACTCAAAGTCCATCTTGATGCGATAGCCCAATTACTGTACGAAGAAAGCGATCCAGAGAACCTGAAGACGCTAGAAGGTATTGAGATGACGGTGCGTCAGCAAATTCAGACCCATGTCAGTCCCGAACTCGGTCATTTTTATCCGCACAGCTACTGGCACAGCAGCAGGCCGCAACCGACGCCTGAAAAGCACCTTGGGCGTTCTAAGCATTACAACTCAACAGGCACAGCATCTAGCCGTTTCCCCCTATCGTCAAATCAGTCCTCATTTAGAGAATTGTTGCTTGCGCATCAGTGCCAATGTCTCCTATGCTCAAACTGCTAAAGATGTGGCTTATTTAACTGGGATTCAGGTACCAGCCAAAACCCAGCAGCGATTGGTGCATCAACAACGGTTTCCTACCCCCAGGCTCATGAAGCTTTAACCGAAGTGAGTGTAGATGGTGGCAAAGTGCGCATCCGCACCCCTTTAGGACACCCTTGTCAGTGGAAAGACTATAAAACCCTGGCAACGCATGTGGGACTCATCGCGGATTATCACAATAATGCCCGGCTCATTGACTGGACTCACCAGCAACCGTTAGCCTCTCCACTGACTTGTTTAGGGGATGGTCATGATGGCATTTGGAATATCATTCGTCAGCTGAGCATACCTGAGCAACGGCGAGAGATTCTGGACTGGTACCATCTGGTGGAAAATCTTCATAAGGTCGGTGGGTCCCTCAAACGTCTGCACCAGGCTGAGCAGCTCTTATGGCAGGGGAAGGTTGATGAAACCTTGGCTCTATTTGAGTCATTGAAGAAAAAGCAGGCCCAAGTCTTTTGCAACTATGTTCGCAAACATCGGCATCGGATCGTCAATTATGACTATTACCAGAGTGAGCAAATCTGCTCTATTGGGTCTGGGGCTGTTGAATCTGCTATCAAGCAGATTAGTCGCAGAGTCAAAATTTCAGGGGCGCAGTGGAATGAAAGTAATGTCCCGCAAGTGCTGGCACATCGGTGTGCTTACCTCAATGGCTTAATTGGAATGCAAAGGTGACATGCTCCCCATACCAACCCCCTTAAAGCGCTGTTGAATCAGCCACTTACAAGCACTTTCGACCATTCCTGACCCCAGCGGTATCTGTAGTTGTTCAAAGTGGCGATATTGGATGTGTCGCAGATGGCGCTGGAAATAAGCCTGTACCTGGAGCAACGTCGTAAAAGATTTGCCCGTAAACAATTGTGAGTGAATCAACATCGTCAAGGACCGCAATACTAATAGGTGTTGCCCATGTCGCAATTGGTGTCGCCAGCGCCGAAACCAGGCTTGGGCTTGAGCAGAGCGAGCATCCCCAAACATCGCTTTTGTTGCTCGTGCAAGATGGCCTGCTGCATGAAAGAAATCGAGAACTGCCACAGCACAGTGAGAGAACAAGGTGCGGTAGACTCGCCAGAAGCCTCGCCCCCCATCACTCAACCAGATGACGCTTGGGGCCGATTCAAAGTCTTGTTTGCGGGCTTCGAGGTGCAGTAAGGGGATGAACTGGTCGATATCGCCCAATACTGCCACCAGTCTTCGACGTAGTAGTTGGGGGACACGCTTTTGTGCTCGGGTGCCCCGTGTTCCTAGGCGGGCTAAGATAGCAACTTTGACTTCTCGCCACTGGATTTTCCCTTGGGGGTTTTCGGGGTGGGGCGAAAGGGCACCATCACACCGTCAGCAGCAATGGCCAAAGGTAGAGCAGACAACACCTCTGAAATCGCTTCACAAGGAGTCTGGTCACCTGAGGCTTGAGCTTTGAGTTGAGTCTCTAGCTCCTGATAAGCTTTGTTGCCCATGACTTGCACCCAACTCCACAAGCTTGATGAGCTGACGGATAAACCACTCCACTGACTCAGCATCCAACTGGCCAGTTCATAGGGCATAAATAGACTTAACAAGCAGCCTAGACGAACCAATTCTTCACTGCTGTGCTGATAGGAGGTAATCCCAATGGATTGATCCAAAGGAGCGGATAGACTACCTGGACACCTGTGGGGACAACGACCCACCCGTCGCTTTCAGGCAATATTTCCCACCAGTGTCTGCATCTGACGAGATTCCCATCCCTTCGAGTGCAAGCGGGTTCCGCAAGTGGGACACCTCGGCCATTCCAATACTGTTTTTGCTCGCCGTGAGAGTTCATCCTCCAGAAGCCAGCGAGCCAAAAACAAACCCATTTGCAGAACGATATAAACCATCTGACTCAGGCTGGGTGCTTCTTTGAGTGCTTCGACCTGTTCTAGAAATTCGTGATGGGCTAGTACGGCTGGCAATTGCGATGTTAGGCTCATGACAAGTTTTTGATTCGGGTACAGGATCTATTGTCCTTGACCCGTTTTTCTTTGAGCCATACATCCCCGATTCTGTGCTTACGCCCATCGCGAACAAAGGAAGCGATGGCAAACGTTGAAGCCGTGCAGGCAATCCTAAGACGTTGGGATCCGATGGATCTTGCGCCGGGTGAATTCGCTCCAGCAGACGAGTATGACAGCTATGCACCCCATATTGTGTCGCTGGTTGCTCAGGGGTATTCAGTCGAACAGATATTGGATCATCTGCAGAGATTGCGATCAGGCATGGTTTGTATGAGAGAAAATCCCAAACATGACATAGAAATTGCCGGTGAGATAATCGCCACATTGCGGGGAAATCTTGCCCCCGGAATGGACTTCAATCCATTGGCCAGCTGATAACTAGATGTTGTGATGCTGCTCTTAAGTCTTATCCCTTGAGCACACTACGATTATCACAATCTTATTAACCCAGCACTATAAGAAATACCCCAAAGGGGTTTTGTATACAGAGAAATCTATCACTAGATCTAATTGATCCAACAACGCTTGCGATCCTGCTGGTGCATAGGGTGCCAACAATCGATCTAAGGTAAATCCCGTATAGGCCATCGTATTCAAGCCTTCTAATTTCAAACGCTCTACTAGTAACGCTAACGTCGGTGCTTGCCAAAAGGGTTCTCCTCCGGCAAAGGTCACCCCTTCATTCTTGGGATTGCGAACAATAGTTTGAAACAAGCGATCAATCGATATCAACTCATTGATTTCAAAGGACCAAGATTGGGGATTTGCACAGTCAGAACAACGACGATGACAACCTTGCAACCACACTACCGCCCGACAGCCTGGACCATTCTCTTCCGATGCATCCCAATACCCCATAACGTTCAAATAACCGGGTGGCACTGCAATCAGGGATAGTAAGGGATCAATTTTTTGGGTTGTTTCCATTCTGTTTACTACCGTTATGAAGGGTATCTAGGGTTGCGATCGCACCTATCGTTCCTTGCCTCAATCTCCAAAGGAGAGAAGGGCGACCCATACCAGTCGCCCCAAGCTGTTCATTCAGAGGAGATTGCAGCAACAGGAGTCAAAGTTTTAAGATTCAGCAATCAGAGTGGGGCTATGGGGGCTGAGGTTAGCCTGTGCTTCTAGAGACTGGCAGGCCACCATGGTTTTCACATGCTCCATTTCATCGTCCCGAATATTGACAAACACGTCGTATAGGTTATCCACGGCAGGACGGCGTTCTTCGGGAACACGAGCGGACTGGAACTCATCAAACATGTAGAGATCGCCATCGCGATAATAGCTAACGGCTATCTGGGGCGCAGGTTGACTTTTGAGTTCCTCGGCATGGTCATGCAGAAAAGAATTGTAGGTCTGAAAGGCTTCCTGCTCGACGAGTTCCATGAAATGATAGGCGGAGCGGGGTGACACCACATACAGCGCCACAACAATCCAGTAGTACAGCAACGCCACATGGCGAGCGAGAAACCGATCAATCCACTTTTTATCTCCACCCAACGCTTCCATAATCAGCAGGTGGTGAAGTTCATTCCAAGACTCCGCAAAATGCACCTTCAGCCAATCAGCCCGTCGCCAAAAGCCTAGAGTTTCATAGAAATGCAGCACAGAGAGATAGGAAAAATAGGGAATTCGAGCCACTGTTTCTAAGACATAAAAACGCGGAATAGGACGATCTCGATAGACCGTCTTTAAGACAAAAACAAGTACACCAACCAGTAGTCGAATCATGTCTAAGGGTTCCCTCTAGCTACTGATTGCATCCTGACTGATCCCTCCTGGGGCGGCAAGATAGTTACCTAGAGGTAGGCCTAGTTACCTAAAGTAAAAAGCTAGCGTCCGATCTATCCTTGACGGACTTCTGAACGAATTCTTAAATTTTGGATAATCTGTCCCCTATCCCTTGACGTCCCCTCTAGAACCGTCAGGATGGAAGTGTACCGACCCTGGGGTGAATGATGGACGATACCCAAAACTGTCTCAGCTCCTACTGTCCGATTGAATATACCCTGGATAGAATTGGCGGCAAGTGGTCTATTCCCATTTTGCGAGAACTTTTTAGCGGTCCCCAACGCACCCATCAACTCCAATCCGCCTTACCCGGCATCAGCACCAAAACTCTGATGGTGCGTCTACGGGATTTAGAGGATCATGGCCTGGTCGAGCGACAAGTGTTTGCAGAGGTTCCCTTGCATGTGGAATATTCCATCACCGACAAGGGACGCCAGATTCAACCCGTTTTAGCCGCCCTCTATCAAGTTGGACAACACTGGCTGCAGCAGGAAGAGTGCCATTGTCCCCTAAACGAAAAGGTCGGCTAGCTCTCTGAAGTCGATTGTCGCAAGTGAGGGCTACAGATCGCTCTCGGGAATCTCTTCTTTAAAGTCAACGACTAACTGCATGGCTTCTAACACCAAGGCTCGTAAATCTTGGGTTAGGGGCACCTTTGCCTGGTCTCCAAACCAGCGATCAAATGTCTCCACATAGGATGCTTTACCTTGCAAATACCCTTGCATAAAGCGAACTAACGAATAATTCACCTGATCGGCAAACTTAGAGTTATTCTCAGGCAGCATGCAGGCAATCCCTTCTTTGGAAAAATACCCGATAATGTTGAATTCGCTGGGATTTTTAGCCGTTTGCAGCCAAGCATCCAACAGAATGCCATCGGCGGCAAAAGCATCTACCTTACCCTGCTGAAGGGCATCATATCCTTCCCCATGATTTTTGACAATCACGATTTGGGCTTGTGGCTGAGCCCGACGGATGGCCGTTTCATTGGTGGTAGCGGCAAGGGCTGCAATTTTCTTATTGGCTAGGTCAGGGGTTTCCCACGCTGCATTTTCTTGCTTTACGAGCAGGCGAGTGCCCGTCAGGCCATAGCTCACGGAGAAGTCAATTTGCTTATCCCGCTCCCAGGTATAGCTACTGGCATCACAAACAATATCCACCTCCCCTTGGACTAGTTTAGGAATCCGGTCTTCGGGATTGATGGCAACCAGCTGTAGCTGAACCTCTCGCCCTAACTCTTTGGTCAACTGATCTTTGATCAGTTGCAACATCTCAATCGAGTAGCCTTGTAATTGCCCTTGCTCATCTGCAAAGGCAAAAGGTTGCGCTTCTTGGCTAGTCCCAGCCGTTAACTGCCCCGTACGCTGCACTTTCTCCAACACTGATTCGGCAGCAGCAAACGGTGCCCCGAAGCAGGTGAACAGAATCGTCAGGATAGCGATTGTTTTTGACCGCCTGAGCAGGCTCGGTCGGCGTGGGGAAGAAGGAGAGGTGTCCCTCTCAGAGGGACTAAGATTGCCTAGTTTCATAGGGGAAGACGGTATTTAGTATAGGGTTTTCAAAGCTGAGTCAAATGAACGAAGCCAGCGCAGATGCGTTAAAGCGTTCATCCATAAGCGACACATCTGCCAGAGATTCCAATGAACCTTGCACGCTAAGCTACCAGCAATACCTAAGCTTGAGAAGCCAAACGTCATGTTCTGTTACGAGGCTGTTGCTGCCTTAGCAATAACTGAGTCACAAAAAAGCACACTTGAGTGTAAGTGTGCTGAATGGAGTTCACGTAAGAGATGTGTTGGTTGGTGCAAGCTCCTTTATTGTAAATAGATTCATATATATCTTCAACCAAGAATAGATTTATTTTAATCTATCAATAATCTAAACGTTTATTGACTTTGACTGTTATCGAGATAGACAGCAGTGGCTCCAAATGTTTTCTCTGTCTAGCTTTTGGCCACTCATGGACAAACAGAGCACCACTTCATCCCAGCAAGCAGCTTCGAACAGATGATCTCTCCCTAAAATTTGCTCAGCACTTTGCTGCTTGATACCAATACGGGTTTTGCTGATGCAAACCCCTAAATTGCCAACCCCCACTGCACGATTTCAATGGCGGTTCTAGGGTCCATCAGCTAAGCCGTTTGAGCACCGTTTCGATAACCAACAATCCACAGTTGTTGCGGCGGTCGAGTTTTGACCAAGCTTTGGTAAAAACTAGCGGGGATGTGAGACTTTAGGGTCACAAATAGACGTATCAAAAACAGAAATACACTATTGTTTACTGCCAATACAAATTGCCAGCAGAATTCAAAGCAATATACTGATGCAACAAATCAAGACTTCATTGCAGATCGCAGCAGTCTGCTATAAACCAATTGATAGTTATCCCTATCTAACTCACCTACAATAGGGTGAAATCCAAAAATCTGGGCTTGGCTAATTAATATTCATTATCAATAAGTAGCCTTTTAGGGTCTCCACTTTTTAGACTGTCTTAACGAACTCATTCCATTTCAAAACCCTGAAATACCCTCACCACAATTAATTCATGGGAAGCCTAAGTTTTAGATGCCCTATGACAATGAATAATATTTTTTGATTTAAATCAAAAAATTACTTGTTCTATTTGCTTCTACATAGTTGCAGTAAGCCGTATTTATGACTGATGATTGATCTCAATAGCAGTTCTTAAAAAACAGCCCCAGTAGCCCTATGACCCTCGATAATCGCCAAGATGTGCGCAATGTGCTCGTCACAGTCTTGTTTTTAAATGTGACGGTGATGTTAATTAAGGCCGGACTCGGATGGTGGACTGGGTCCCTTAGCTTATTTGCCGATGCCCTCCATAGCATTACGGATAGTGCCAATAATGTCCTGGGATTGACGATGAATCGGTTGGCATCCCCCGAACCGGATCGAGAACATCCCTATGGACATCAAAAATTTGATGCCATCGGCGCATTAGGTATTGCTGCATTTTTAGGAATTGCCTGCTTTGAAATTTTAGAAGGGGCGGTGGGACACCTCTTCAACCATGAGTCTCCCGTGGAGATGTCTCCCCCAGTCTTAGAGCTATTGCTGGTGGTGTTGGGCATCAATATTGTGGTGGCGGTGTACGAACGCCGCGTGGGTGAGCGGGTAGGCAGCAGTATTCTGCTATCGGATGCGCAACATACGATGAGCGATATTTGGGTAACTGCCATGGTCATGCTTGGCTTAGTCGGCGTGGGGTTTGGCTATCAGTGGGTCGATGTGTTGCTGGCCTTTCCCGTTTGTATTTTAGTGTTTGCTAGTGGTTGGTCAGTATTGCAGCGCAATCTGCCCTGGTTGGTAGATGAGATGGCCATTGCCCCAGAAGCCATCCATGACGCCGTCATTAATGTGCCTGGGGTACTCAACTGCCACGATATTGCTTCTCGGGGGTTATTGGGACGACAAGCTTTTATTGAAATGCACCTGGTGGTTGACTCAGATAGTGTTGAAGTGGCCCATAACATCACAGAAGAGGTGGAATCGATTCTGGATGAAAAGTATGCTCCTGTTCGGGCCACCATTCATATTGAGCCCCGGTCTTATTCCTCCGAACAAATTAGTTTTGGTGAAGTGCCTGCCACAGAACAAGGCGTCTAATCGGACAAGTTTGGGGATTGACTTAAGGCGATCTCAATCCAGTATCGTCACATGGGGATTTGCGATCGCAATTTTCCGCAGCATGGTTGAACGATTTCAATCCCTGACAATTCACGCAATTTGATAATGGATACGATGGCTATGCCTTCTCTTTGAGAGACAAGGCGTTATCAACCAAATCAGCAATTTGATCGAATTGAAACCCGCTAAACAGCTTCATCAGCTTCTTGGTCAACCTGGGATTGTCAGCAGTAATGTCCCCTATTTTTTGGCTCACTAATTCTTCATCCAGTTCCACCGCTGCTTGTTGAAATTGAGCTAGCCATTTCTCAGTCCGTTGCGATAGCTGCAATTCTGCTTCTCGATCGCTCATCAACGGCGAATCCCCATCACCAGATGCCGCAACGGTCTGCCCCTGATTACCATACAAGAACTTCAAATTCAGATGTTGGACCAGTAGCTCGTATAACATACTGGGTTGATAAGGTTTGCATAGAAAATCATCACAGCCCACGTCTTCGCATTCAGCTTGAGTATCTTCAAAGACACTAGCAGAGACCGCAATAATGATGGTTCTTTCAGGCGACCGATCCGTGATCTCAATAGCATTTTGTGAAGCAAGATCGCCAGTATCCTGATCTTGAGCTTCTAAGGAGCGAATAGCTTTCGTTGCTTCATATCCATTCAGGATCGGTAGTTGCCAATCCATCCAAATCATATGAGGACGCCAAGTCTGCCAACACTCTACCGCAGCTTGGCCATTGTCGACGGTTTGCACCTCAAATCCCAACTCCGTCATCAGGCGCTTTAAGATCTGACGGTTTTCTGGATTATCTTCGACAATCAGCATTCGGATCGGTACTTGGCCAGGAGCAAGACCAATAACATTCGCATAGGCAGAGTCTTCAACAGCCTTCGCTTCTGGGATCAATACAGGAATCTGCACAGATACTGTTGTTCCTTGCCCCAGCTGACTCTGGATCTGAATATCGCCTTCCATCAGGTGGATAAAGTGATGACAAATCGCTAGGCCCAACCCCGCTCCTTCATGTGAGCGTCGCCCCGATGAGGTTTGGATAAAGGCTTCAAAAATATTATCGAGTTCATTGTTCGCTATGCCAATTCCCGTATCTTCGACTTCAAAGCATAAAGAAAGGCTCGGTTGAAGTGTCTCCTGATTGAGCGAAAATGGCCCTGGTAAGGGTTGGGTAAAAACTCTCAGAGTAACGGAGCCAACATCTGTAAACTTCAAGGCGTTGGTCAACAGATTAATCAATACTTGCCGAAGCCTGCTTTCATCAACACGGATATGAGACGGCAATTGGCTTGATTTTTGAATGTTCAGCACTAACCCTTTCGACTTGGCTTGTAAAGCAAACATTTCTTGCAAGGAATCTAGCAAGGGGAGCAGGTCACAGTTTTTGGGATTGAGGGCAATTTTTCCTGCTTCTATCTTGGACATGTCCAACACATCATTGATTAAACTCAGTAGATGGGAACCACTCCGATTAATAGTATTGAGAGTTTGTTTTTGTTCAAGGGTTAGGTTTTCATCCCGCGCTAACAGTTGGCTAAACCCCAAAATGGCATTGAGGGGGGTTCTCAACTCATGACTCATATTGGCTAAAAAAGCACTTTTAGCTTTATTTGCTGCTTCTGCTTTATCTCTGGACTCTCGGACCTGCTTTAATAACTCTGCCTGTTGCAATGCCACGCCGAGCTGAGCCCCTGCCTGCTTTAAGAGGTACAGTTCGACTTTATGCCATTGACGTGGGACGTTAAGCTGATAGGCTGCCAGCAATCCCCATAGGGTTTCTCCAATGAAAACGGGAACAACCATATAGGCACGAATCTTGTACCATTCCAAAATCTCTAAATGGCAGTCTCTATAAGATTCTTGGTAAATGTCAGCTACAACTGTAGTGGCATTATCTCGGTACTTTCCCCCTTGGTTTTCTTGCAAATAAGTATCCTGCCAAACCATTGGCACCTCTAATTCTGAGAGGGGCAGGATATTAGGGGCAGTTGCTTCAACGAGAAATTCTCCAGACCAATCAGGAAAAAATTTGTAGACGACGATGCGATCGCACCCCAAAGACTCCCGCACATCATGGGTCGTCGCCCGAAAAATATCTTGAATATCTAAGCTTTGCCGAATACGCAGAATAATCTCAGCAATATTACGCTCATACTTTGCTTTCCAAGCCTCCTGCTCCTTTTGGATCTCGACCTGCTGTAAGGCAATTTGTATTTGTTGGGATTTCTGCAACGCCTGTTCATACAATTCAGCTTGGGTTAAGGCAATCCCCAGCTGAGCCGCAATTTGCTGCATAAATTCTATTTCCGCAGTCAGCCATTTGCGAGGTCCTGAACACTGATGTAGGCATAACAACCCCCACAGATGATTCCCTTGAAGAAGAGGCAGCACTAACGTTGCCCGAACTTGAAACCGTTCATAAATCTGAATATGGCAATCACTGAGTCCTGCATCATAAATATCTGCAGCGGCAAAGTATTGGCCTTGATGATACTTTGATACATAATTAGACCCAAAATACTCATCCCTTACTTGGGCCGCAACAACTGAGTAAAAGACCGGAATAACTTTTTCAGCGACAAATACACCATCTGTATAGTTGGACTCAGGATCCAGCTGAAAGATTGCAACTCGGTCTACGTTCAGTATGTTCTGAGTCCTATCGACCGCAATCTGAAAGATAGTGTTGGTATCAAGGTTTTGCTGAATTTCATTGGTCACCTCTCTCAACAAAGTAGATTGCTGCAGAAGCATTTCCAAATTGGCATCACAGCTCAAAGCATCTTCTTCTGCAACAAAGCTATCCTGCCCATGTGAGCTTGAGACAGGAGAAGAATCAGGCATAGATTCAGTCATTTCATCTTCCTCACAATCAAAGATTCTTGAAATTCGAGAAAGTTTCATCTTTCTTTTTTTTCACTTCTCCAATCTTTCCCGAATCGGCTCAAATCATGCCAACAAGGAAGATCTATTTTTCCCACAATATTATTAGAAATTTCGTGCATTATTCATGCAAGCTTGCACCTAAGAAATAGCAGCCCTGCGAATACGCTAAAAGCAATAACCACAAGGCCATACATCTCTATATCAAAACGCTAGTTCAATCCAATAATGCCAACAAAATATTGAGATATAAAGTCACTTCACAATGATTCTGGCACTGGTCTACTAACAGGGCACATACCTAAACCCTTTATTGGTGAGGAGTTCTAGTGTGCTCAACGGACGAGAACAAAATCCCATCTCCATTGCTGGTGTGGTCTGCTTACTGAGCCCCCAATGGGGTCTAACCCAGTTATGAATCAGGCGTTGTACATCTAGCACTCGCTGTAACCCCGACCGCTTCTTAGCGTAGAGACTCTGCCGTCTTCGATAAGCACTACATCGTCTCCTCAAGGCAGCATTGTGAGCCTCATTATGATTGGCATGGACCTCAGACCCTAGACTGATAGCGGTAAAGGGATGCTCTGCTTTCACCCACTCTACTCGCCGATTCCCCTGAGACCCTTTAACTTTCATCGCGACTTCTAACCCCTCTCGCCAAACCTTGCGATGCCCATAGTCAGGATGACACTCCTCACCATTGAGATAGACATTGGCGAGCTTCCAAAGTTCTTGTCCATAACGCCTCTCACCATCGGTAAACCATCGAATCCCATCACAGGCTTTGACCCACTCCCAAGCTGAGTAAACGCCATTTGCAAAAAGTTGTGCATCCTTGAGGCCAGCTTGTGCTGTCAACCAATAGCGGCTTTCGCGTTCAAGGAAATGGATGGTCCAGCCCTGGGATTGGCTGGGGGGAAGATTTTTGCCTACACGCGTGTAAACTTCATCCCCTTCTACCGTCACATCAGAGGCTGCTGGTGCGGGAGGTGACCAGTTCTGTGCTTGGTCTGCTAGGCGTTTTTCCCAACGCATAATGGTGGTATGAGATTTACCGAAAGTTCGACCTGCAGCACGAATACCCATCCCTTCGGTGCGAGCTTTGATGGCATAGCTCACTACTGAACTAGCGGTGCGTAAGCGAGCCATTGGGGTACCCGTGCGTTCGTTGAAACGCCGATTGCAATCCTTACACTGATATCGCTGGACTAATGTCCCATCTTGCAGGCTATCAAAGCCGCGCTTTAGGATCTTCTCGCTTAGACAATATGGGCATTCCATTGATCTACATTAGGTTGCGTCGGAAGCATTATAGCTAGATCCTGCTAACAGACCAGTGCCATGATTCTATTCGATTATTACCCTGGACCAAACGGGAGCATGTCACCTTTGCATTCCAATTAAGCCATTGAGGTAAGCACACCGATGTGCCAGCACTTGCGGGACATTACTTTCATTCCACTGCGCCCCTGAAATTTTGACTCTGCGACTAATCTGCTTGATAGCAGATTCAACAGCCCCAGACCCAATAGAGCAGATTTGCTCACTCTGGTAATAGTCATAATTGACGATCCGATGCCGATGTTTGCGAACATAGTTGCAAAAGACTTGGGCCTGCTTTTTCTTCAATGACTCAAATAGAGCCAAGGTTTCATCAACCTTCCCCTGCCATAAGAGCTGCTCAGCCTGGTGCAGACGTTTGAGGGACCCACCGACCTTATGAAGATTTTCCACCAGATGGTACCAGTCCAGAATCTCTCGCCGTTGCTCAGGTATGCTCAGCTGACGAATGATATTCCAAATGCCATCATGACCATCCCCTAAACAAGTCAGTGGAGAGGCTAACGGTTGCTGGTGAGTCCAGTCAATGAGCCGGGCATTATTGTGATAATCCGCGATGAGTCCCACATGCGTTGCCAGGGTTTTATAGTCTTTCCACTGACAAGGGTGTCCTAAAGGGGTGCGGATGCGCACTTTGCCACCATCTACACTCACTTCGGTTAAAGCTTCATGAGCCTGGGGGGTAGGAAACCGTTGTTGATGCACCAATCGCTGCTGGGTTTTGGCTGGTACCTGAATCCCAGTTAAATAAGCCACATCTTTAGCAGTTTGAGCATAGGAGACATTGGCACTGATGCGCAAGCAACAATTCTCTAAATGAGGACTGATTTGACGATAGGGGGAAACGGCTAGATGCTGTGCCTGTTGAGTTGTAATGCTTAGAACGCCCAAGGTGCTTTTCAGGCGTCGGTTGCGGCCTGCTGCTGTGCCAGTAGCTGTGCGGATAAAAAATGACCGAGTTCGGGACTGACATGGGTCTGAATTTGCTGACGCACCGTCATCTCAATACCTTCTAGCGTCTTCAGGTTCTCTGGATCGCTTTCTTCGTACAGTAATTGGGCTATCGCATCAAGATGGACTTTGAGTTGAGCTGCTTTTTCGGAGTTCATTGATGAAGACTTCTGGGCAACACTTGTATCCTGAACGATTTCAAAACAATCTGCAAAGGTGACATGCTCCCGGACCAAACAGCCCATATTCTAGCTTGATAAAATTGAATTTGAACACAAAATAGCCAAAGACTTCTCAAAAACTTTTCAACAGGAAATCTTTCTCTTGCTAGCTTCAAAATAAACTATATTTCATCATATTTAAATAAGCTAGATTAACTCCCACAAAAACCTTGAGTATAAACATTAATCATCCTTCAATTTGTATCAAAAAAGTTAAAAAATCCAAACACTCATCCATAGATGCTTGATAACCCCACTCACACATGACTTCCCATTCCTCTCTCTTAGTCAATCATGCCTTCGCTAGTTCTATCCATACAGCCGGAAGAGAATATCAAATGCCCAGACTCCACACAGGTCTCTACAGGCAAAAGTAGTACTTCACCTACAAGTCAGTTTTTAAGCCACAACACACTTTCCCCAACGGATTACTATGAAGATAGTCCTGCAGTATCCACCTAACAGGGATGACCAAGTCTGATCCCAATCGCATATTACGTTTACTGCCCTTTGCAGTCGGGGGGTTAGGCGGCACCCTACTCATGCTGAACCGCTTACTCACCCCAAATTTAACGACCTCCCAAGCTCGTTCTGATGCAGTCGGCGTCATTATCAGTGCTGTACTGATATTGACAGGGTTACTCTGGCAACGAGTCCAACCACGTTCGCCTGAAGCGGTCGAACTTATCGGAGAACAGGGCTTTGAACTCGCACCTCACTTACCAGAATCCATTCAAACGGAGTTGGCTTGGGCCTCTCACATTTTGCTCACCAATACCGTTACCAAATCTGTGGTGATTTGGTATCGCGATCAGGTATTGCTCCGACGAGGGGTCTTAGGACCGACCTCAACCGTAAAACCTGGTGCCATTGTTGAGCGGGTCTTGAACACCGGAAAAGCAGTCTATTTAGTCGCCCTAAAACTTTATCCAGGCAGGGTTGAGTTCGATTATCTACCTGAAAATACTCAGGGTGTAATCTGCCAGCCCATTGGTCAGGAAGGCGTTCTTATTCTAGGTGCCAATGTCCCTCGCAGCTACACCAATCAGGACGAAGTATGGGTGAGTGCGATCGCAGATAAATTAGACAATACCCTCAGCCAACAAGAATCAACCCCCATTTCTGGATAATGTCTGTGGACTTTTTAAGCACTCTTCAAGACCAGCAAATCATTCTGTACTGGTTCCTCATCGCCGTCATGATCGTCGGCGTTATCGGCTCCGTTGTCCCCGCTTTACCGGGCTCTAGCCTTGTACTAATTGCCATCTTGCTCTGGGGCTTAGTGGTCGGCTTCGGCAAAATTGGCGTGGCCTTGGGGGTCGCCATAGCAGTACTCGTCATCAGCACAGCCGTAGATTTTCTAGCCACTTTTTGGGGAGCGAAAAAAGCCGGGGTCAGCCGTTGGGGGCAAATTGGTGCAATGGTCGGATTAGTTGCAGTTCTATTTGGCCTTTTACCCCCTGCACTAGTCGTTGGCGGTCCCATTATTGGTCTCCTGATTGGCCCATTTCTGGGTGCATTTATCGGAGAGTTTTTGTATCGGCGCAACCTAAAGCAGGCATTAAAAGCTGCGGTAGCAGTCGTTGCTAGCTCCTTGATCGGTAATTTAATTCAGGGAGTATTAGCGTTAGGGGCCGTGATTGTCTTTCTCATCACAACTTGGTCGAGTGTAATGGGTTGACAAGGCGACTCGGGCAAGCCCAACTGTTCCATCATTTTGCAAAATAGGTTAATTACACGACCCACATTGAGCGGAGATCGCCTACTGCAATTAGTGGACGCTAATCGATGCAGATTCATAGGTCTGCACGGAAATCTAGAGAGTTTTACAAGGCCCACCCATAAAACCTACAGTCTTTTAGGTCTCAGAATTTCGGGTTCTAACGAGATCTTGGAATTCTGAGACCATTTCAGCTCATGACTCTAAGGTAAACGCGTTTGACTCTCAAACTTGATCAGGATTTTCAATCACCATAAATATATGGTCATTGAGTAAGTCTGCACCTACACCTGCAAAGAAAGCCAGATGATCGCCTGTACTTGCAACGCTTACCGCTGAGCTGTGTCCTACAGAGGTAACCCTAAGGTCGTCAAATGAGAGATGCCCGGCCATCAAGATCACTTTATCAACAGCTACATCAAAATCAAGAATATAATCTCTCTCTTCACCCGGTTCAAGGACAAAAGTATCTGATCCTGCGCCACCAACCAGCAGATCTTTACCGTTTCCACCTCTCAATCGATCATGACCATCACCGCCAAACAGATAATCACGACCATGGCCTCCTAGCAACTCATCATCACCCGATCCTCCCTTGAGAGTATCCTTGCCAGCATTACCCTGAATATGATCATTACCACCCCGTCCAAATAGATGATCGTCACCGCCAAGGCCTCTAATGGTGTCCTGTCCATCCATACCGACAAGTTTGTCATGGCCATGAGTCCCATGCAGCACTTTGCCCGAGCTAGTATTTTCTTCGCCATCTCCTGAATCATTCTCATTTCTCTCCTCTCCCTCATCATCCGAATCATTATCTTCATTCGAGAAATCATCGTTCAAGATAGTGGTGGTGGCAGAGTCGGTGCTAATAGTTGCGATGCCGGGGGCAGTTCCATTCGAAAGGGACACCACAATGGTTTCATCAGGCTCTATATGCGTGTCGCCTAATACATCAAGGGTGATGGTTTTGCTAGTTTCATCGACACCAAAATTGATAGTCCCAGTTAAACCAGATGCGCCACTGGTACCGCCAATATTGTTGAAATCTTCCGTATTGGTTGCAGTACCTCCAAACGTAAAGTCAACACTGCTAGCATTTTGAGTAGAGCCAGTTCGAGTGACTGTGAAAGTGACCTGTTGGGTTCCACTATCTCCCTCAGTCAGCGCGACTGCACTGGTCACTATGGCGTAGTCAATATCAGCTGGGGGTGGAGGCGGAGGTGGAGCAACATCATCATTCAAGATGGTTGTAGTCGCAGAGTCCGTGCTGATAGTCGCAGTACCAGGAGCAGTCCCATTGGCAAGGGACACCACAATAGTCTCATCTGGCTCAATATCACTATCACCTAGAACATCAAGGGTAATCGTTTTGCTAGTTTCATCTACTCCAAAATTGATCGTTCCAGTTAAACCAGCAGCACCACTGGTACCCCCAATATTGTTAAAGTCTTCCGTATTAGTAGCTGTACCACCAAACGCAAAGTCAACACTGCTGGCATCTTGAGTGGCCCCTGTTCGAGTCACTGTAAATGTGACTTGCTGTGCTCCACTATCTCCCTCCGTGACAGTTACTGCACTCGTAGCAATGACGTAATCAATATCAGCAGGTGGAGGTGGTGCAGCATCATCGTTCAAGATGGTTGTGGTCGCAGAGTTAGTGCTGATAGTTGCGGTGCCAGGAGCAGTTCCATTAGCAAGGGACACAACAATGGTCTCATCTAACTCGATATCAGTGTCACCCAAGACATCCAACGTGATGGTTTTACTGGTTTCATCTGCTGCAAAATTGATCGTTCCAGTTAAACCAGCAGCACCACTGGTGCCACCAATATTATTGAAATCTTCAGTATTAGTTGCAGTACCATCAAAACTGAAATCGATGCTGCTGGCAACTTGAGTAGCCCCTGTTCGAGTGACTGTGAAAGTGACTTGTTGGGTTCCGCTATCTCCCTCAGTCAACGTGACTGGATTTGTTGCTATGGCGTAGTCAATATCAGCTGGGGGTGGGGGTGGGGGCGGCGGTGGAGCAACATCATCGTTCAAGATAGTTGTGGTCGCAGAGTTAGTGCTGATAGTTGCTGTACCAGGAGCAGTCCCATTGGCAAGGGAAACAACGATAGTCTCATCTAGTTCGATATCAGTGTCACCCAAGACATCCAACGTGATGGTTTTACTGGTTTCATCTGCTGCAAAATTGATAGTTCCAGTTAAACCAGCAGCACCACTAGTGCCGCCAATATTGTTGAAATCTTCCGTATTGGTTGCAGTGCCATCAAAACTGAAATCGATGCTGCTAGCAACTTGAGTTGCTCCTGTCCGAGTAACCGTAAAGGTAACTTGTTGGGTTCCACTATCTCCCTCAGTCAACGTGACTGGATTTGTTGCTATGGCGTAGTCAATATCAGCTGGGGGTGGGGGCGGCGGTGGAGCAACATCATCGTTCAAGATAGTTGTGGTCGCAGAGTTAGTGCTGATAGTTGCTGTACCAGGAGAAGTAGCATTAGCAAGAGACACAACGATGGTTTCATCGGGTTCAATATTGGTGTCGCCCAGAACATCAAGGGTAATCGTCTTACTGGTTTCACCAACACCAAAATTAATAGTGCCCGTTAATCCCGAAGCACCACTGGTGCCACCAATATTAGTGAAATCTTCAGTATTCGTTGCTGTGCCACCAATCGTAAAGTCAATGCTTGTAGCAGCTTGAGCAGCAGCCACTTGAGAGAACGCACTGCTAGTAGATTGAATCGTACCGGTTCCTGTTTGAATAACTGCAGCGCTAGCAACCTGAGTGATCTCTGTTCGAGTGACGGTGAAGGTGACTTGCTGGGCTCCACTATCCCCCTCAGTGAGCGTTACGGCACTCGTCGCTATAGCGTAATCAATATCAGCAGTTGGAGGGGGCGCAGTGTCATCATCAGTAATGATCAAGGTACTACTGGCATTGGAAAATCCAGTAGCCGATGCACTAATCATGACGAGTTGATTACCATCAACCACAACATCATCCACTCCATTGACGGTAAATTCAACTGAATCTTGGCCATCTAGAATGGTGACTTGAGCTGGTACTGTAGCTTCAGTAATATCATCGCTCATTAGATCAACCGTTAAATCGCCAATCGTTGAATTCCGAGTCAATGTTGCTGTCGCTGTACCACCATTTTCTGAAATGCTATTGGGACTAATACTTAAACTCAGAGAAGGAGAAGAAGCTCCATTAAAATTCAAAATATAGTTTCCAGTTGTATCACCTACACCATCCACAAGCAGTGTGTAGGTTCCGGAATTCTGAATTTGAAAGTTTTCTATTGACACATCTCGAGTGTTCAGTGGAGAGCTTTGCTCGTCTAGAACTGTCACACCATTCGAATCCAATAATCGAATCCGGACGCGACCTCCAGTCAAATTATCAACAAAGGCTCCTATCAGGTCACCGGTCTGAGCGGTAAAGGTATAGGCTTCCCCATCTCCTGCAAAGTCAAGAGAAGAGGCGACAACTTGGTTATCCGCAATGGTCTGAGAGTTTTCGGTAAAGTTGGTCAGGCCTACTGTGTAGTTTCCCGTTGTGTCTCCTACCCCATCGACCAATAGGGTGTACTGGCCTGTCGCTGCAATGGCAAATGGTAGAGAGGTTAATCCAACACCAACATCCCGAGTGTTCAAAGGCGAACTTTGCTCTTCTAAAACTGTCACACCATTCGAATCCAGCAATCGAATCCGGACTCGACCTCCGGTCAAATTATCGACAAAGGCTTCTATCAGGTCACCGGCTTGAGCAGTAAAGGTATAGGCTTCCCCGTCTCCTGCAAAGTCAAGAGAAGAGGCGACAACTTGGTTATCCGCAATGGTCTGAGAGTTTTCGGTAAAGTTGGTCAGGCCTACTGTGTAGTTTCCCGTTGTGTCTCCGACTCCATCGACCAATAGGGTGTACTGGCCTGTCGCTGCAATGGCAAATGGTAGAGAGGTTAATCCAACACCAACATCTCGTGTGTTCAAAGGCGAACTTTGCTCTTCTAAAACTGTCACACCATTCAAATCCAGCAATCGAATCCGGACTCGACCTCCTGTCAAATTATCGACAAAGGCTTCTATCAGGTCACCGGCTTGAGCGGTAAAGGTATAGGCTTCCCCATCTCCTGCAAAGTCAAGAGAAGAGGCGACAACTTGGTTATCTGCAATGGTCTGAGAGTTTTCGGTAAAGTTGGTCAGGCCTACTGTGTAGTTTCCTGTTGTGTTTCCTACTCCAGCTACTACCAGCGTATACTGATCTGTTGCGGGAATGTTAAATGGTAGAGAGGTTAATCCAACACCAACATCCCGAGTGTTCAAAGGCGAGCTTTGTTCTTCTAAAACAGTTACACCATCTGAATCTAACAACTGAATTCTGACTCGGCCTCCGGTCAAATTATCAACAAAGGCTTTAATCAAGTCTCCTGCTTGAGCAGTGAAGGTATAACTTTGAGTCTCTCCTATAGAGGTAATACTCGCAGCAAGACTTTGGTCATCATTAATAGGAGGCATTTTTCTACCTAAGATAAGTTTTTATTGGTTGCAAACCCTCAGATATAAATGAGCTGAAATTCATCTATATCCAGCATTCAAAGTCCACATACCATTAGACTTTTAAGATCTAGAATCAGCATGTGATGATCGCTGCTCAATGATTATCTGAGATACTCAACTGAGTAGCAGCGCTAAGGTAAAATTTGGTCTTGAATAGCTATGAGATGGGATCAACCTAGGATCAAGAAGCGCATCTTGATATTTAGATATAAGAACTATCTATCTTTCGACAGGTGGCTGATTACGCTTCTAAGATTGAGCACTAAGAACGACATCTCAAGCTTATATATTGGCCTAGATAGCTACTCTAGAAACATATTAGAAATGTTGAAAAACTATTTTCATAAAATACTTTATTTGAGGCATTAAATATTTTAAATTTCTAAAATATATTTTCTCATAAAACTTCGGAAAAAGAATTTAATAGCAACTTGATTACAATAAGAAATCTACAGCTCAATCTCATTCATTTGTCAAAACTTTAATGAAACTTTTTTTATATTAATCAACAAAAAATAGAAAAAAGAAAAGAGACAGAAAGTCAATAATAGACTTACAAATATCTCATCTCCCTAGATTTTTGAGGGAATTTGTATTACATATACAGAACAACAGAGGCTTCAGATATCTTGGAAGGAATAAGCTACCTATCAAAATCTATGGATATCTCTGCTGATTAGACAGGAAAAAGCTGCTTTGTCGTTTGCGATCGCAACTCATCCATCCAAGCTTCCCAGCGCCACCTCACATTTTTCCGTTTTTCCCCTTGACTCTCACCCTACGTGAGGTTTCTATCATGGAACCATTCACACATGAGGATTGCTTCCCAATGCCGGAGAGAAACATCAGCCAACGGGTTTCTATGAAAGTGGGCGAATTAGCTCAACAAACTGGCGTCTCCGTGCGTACATTGCACCACTACGACGAGATCGGTTTACTCTCGCCCTCTCGACGCACCGAAGCAGGATATCGACTCTATGGCGATGATGACATTATTCGCTTGCAGCAAATTGTCTCATTACGTCAACTTGGTTTTTCCCTAGCGCAGATCCAAGACTGCTTGAATCAGAATGAGTTTTCTCCCCATAACGTGGTGCAACTGCATCTATCCAAACTCAAAGAGCACATTGAGCTACAGCAGCAGCTATATGCACGGCTAGAAATCATCGCTTCTCAGCTGCAGTCTACAGAAGCAACCTCAATCCAGGACTTCCTTCAATTAATAGAGGTCACAACCATGATCGAGAAACACTACACTCCAGAACAGCAAGCGCAACTTCGGGATAGACGGGAAACCCTAGGTGAAGAGCACATCCATCAGGTCGAGGCAGAATGGCAAACGCTCATTGACCAAGCCCGGACTGAAATGGCAAAAGGCACGAATCCAGCTAGTGAAGCCATGCAAGTCATTGCCCAAAAATGGCAATCACTGATCCAACAGTTCACCGGGGGCGATTCAAGAGTTGCCTCATCTTTACAGTCGATGTATCAACAAGAGGGGGCAGAGGTAGCTAGTAGAGGCATGGTGGATGCTGAGCTGATGGAATTTATGGGGAAAGCGATGGCAGCCACCAAAGGCTCGAATGATATTGGCCAGGTTTAATCGACGGGGAGTATTGCCGTTGCCAGAATAGGATATCGCTGGATGAGAGAGGTTCACCGAGCGATATCCATATCACAGAAACCTTATGCCATCAGATTGTTTTCAAGTCCTTTCAGGAGAATTTGGGAGCTGCCACCGTCAATAGATCAAGGTAGATCACTTAGGGAGCATGTCACCTTTGCAGATGCACAAAATTTAGAATTAAAAATTTGATGTCTGAAAGCAAGGCTAGCAAGGATTTCTGAGATGAGTATAAATACTAGCTTGCAAAGGTGACATGCTCCCGATCACTTAAATCCACTGTCCTGACCTAAGCTCATACGAGTGCCGATCGCTTCAAAACCTTGCGATTGATAGAACTTCAAGGCTGATGAGTTGGAAGTGTACATATCAAACCAAATCCATTTCAGGTTTTCGATCTCTTGAGCAAACTGTTTCATTGTGGAAATCAGTTGACTACCGACTCCCTTCCTACGAAATTCCTTCACTACATAGATTTGGTGTAAGTAGAGATTTTTTCTGGCATAAGAAAAGATCGTTTCTGCCCGTTCACAAAATTCAAAGTGGATATACCCCACTAGCTGGTCATCAGCCACTGCAACATAGATGAATTCTTGCTCAGCCTCTATTTTCTCTTCTAAATATTCCCTAGCATGATCCACCAGTAGGGGACGATGGATATCTGGGTGTGATTGCACCGCTATTTGGCTGAGATGAGTCATCAAATTGGCGACAGCACTAATATCAGCCCTCTCTATTTTTCGGATAATGGGGCCACCTACCACTGTATTCTCCATGGTCTACTCAACTATTTTGTTTATGCTCTATGGTATTTCCAACTTGAGAGATGGCAACCCCTCTCGATTGCCAATCCTCAAAATCTATCCTTCATTTGCAGCTGTTTGCTCTGCGGGAAGTCGGCGAGATACAACGGCAAAAAAGGGATCGCTTCCTCCTAACCCCATCCAGGATAAGAGGGTCGATTGAGGCGTTTGATTCGATACCACCTGGGGTTCACTCAGGCCTTCGACAGAACCCATATAGGATCGCACCAGCTGGACCCGCTGAGCATCCGTTCCGTCTCGCCAAGCTTGGATCGCTTTTTGATAAAACATACGGTTGGAGAAGCTGACAATCACTACACCACCGGGCTTCAGCACTCGATGGATTTCGCTAAAAATGGCTTCAGGATATTGCAAATACTGGACAGAAACGGCGATCAATACCGCATCAAAGGTCTGATCGGCTTGAGGAAGCTGCAGCTCTTGATTGAGATTTTGGACAAAACATTCATCAAAGCGAGGATTCTTGGCCAGCTCTTCAGCATTTAGACCATGGCCCACCACCTGATCAAACTTGATATCCTCGGGCAGGTGAGACACCCAGCTACTCATCAAATCTAAGATGGTAAATCCTGGCTGAAGATGCTGCCGATACAGATCCGTGAGTTGTTGAATAAACCCATCATCAACATGGGTGACAAAGCGCGGATAATCATAGAAAAACTGATCATCACCATTGTCTAGCTTGGTTCGTTGATGGGGTTGCAACAACATAATCAGGTAAAAATACACTCCAGAGATAGGCCCCAGTCTTCATCACAAAGACTCAGGTAAAGCCCAAGGCTTACCTCAAAGTGTAAAAGAATATGATTCACAGGTGTGTTGCCCTCTATTGGTTAGGCGAGAACACCCCGACAAAGATAAGGAATCAAGCTCTAGCAGCAATAAACTAGAGACGCTTACAGAGCAGTAGTCGTTTGGGGGAAGCAAACAGAATATTGGGCCAAGTCGGTGGGCTGTCTACGAGTTGATATCCCGCTTTCGCATAGAGCCGACGAGCCGGGGTATTATCATCCATCACATGGAGATAAAGTCGGTGATGTCCCCACTGACGAACCATTTCTTCACAGGCAAATAAAAGCTGCTTGCCCACTCCCTGACAACGACATTGAGGTGCCACTGCCAGATTGGAGATATAGGGCACAGACGGAGCAAAGGGCATCCAAGGCGACAAGGATTTTAGAGACACCTCAACGGTACCCACCAGTTCCGACTCTACGGACGACTCCCGAGCAATTTGAGCACCAATCAAGCTCGTAAACGGCATCAGGCGGACGCTGTAGCGGGACTGCAGATCGTGAAAGATACCCATTTGCATAATGGGGTTAAACCAGGACTGCCAGCCTTCCTCGGGATAGAAACACCGACAGAGAAGGGCCGCCACCTCAGGCAAATCTTTTGGTTTTAAAGTGCGCAGTCGAAATGAGGCATCCACTCGACTGATATATCGAGCACCGTCAATGGCGGAGTCTTTGGAACGAAAAATACCTAAATCTGCCACGAATTTCTATAGAAACTGCACGAAACAATCTGAGTCTTAAAGCAGGAATGCCAGCCATTATAAGGTGATCTCTCTAGGGAAAGCCTTACAATTTCTTTACGGAGTGTCCAAGCCTTAGGGAGAGGTGCTTGCAGACGTTCCGTCATCGGTTTCAACGTCTAGCTCACTTAATGCAGCCTGAATTTCAGGGGTCGCAAACACCACTTTCGTGTCTGCAATCAATTTTTCGCCCCAGAGGTTCTCTTCGAGGAAGGCTACCTTGCCATAGCGTCCATCCAATTTCAGGGCAGACATGGCTAAAGCCAGTCCTTCTTCTTTATCGCCTTCGACATAAGTCGCAACGGCAAGGGCAAGCTTTGGTTCACCAGATTTCTGATCAATCTCAATCGCCGCTTTCCACTGCTTAATAGCTCGGCTGACCTCACCCTTTTCGTATTGGACTAAGCCAATATTATTGATGGCAGGCCAGAATTTTTCGTTTTGATCTAAGGATTTCTCATACTGCTTGATGGCATCTTTCAATTTACCCATCTTGTAAAAGGTATTGCCTAAATCAAACAGGGCTTCTGGAACGTCCGGCTTAATTTTGAGGCCCATGGTCAACAGTTGGGCCGCCTGTTCATATTTCTCTTGGCCAAAGTAGGCAGCACCTAGACTGAAATGAACCCCTGCATTTTTGGCATTTAAGGTTCTGGATTTTTCTAGCGCGGAAATCCCTTGATCGACTTCTTTTTGGCTGAGATATAACCCTCCCAACAAGGCCCAGGCATCTGCAGACTTGGGAGCGAGTTGGGTTGCCAATTTGACGCGAGCTAGGGCAGGTTCAATTTGCTGAAATTGGCTCAGGTAAACCGCTTCTTTGAATAAGACCAGCCCCGTCTTCTCGAGTTCTTTGGAATCGAGTTTAAGGGTCCGAGGCACAACTGCCTGTCCTAAGGCAGGTTGGGCAACAGCACCAAGGCCTACGGCTAGGAAAAGCGAAAGTAGAGTTGAACGTTGAAGCACAGCAGATGCCCAAATATAACGTATTCATAAGTTAGCTTAGCTCAGATTTTCAGCTCTTGACTGAAACCGTTACAGACTATTGATTGTGAAAAGGGAATCAGCCATTGCATAGGTCCCTTCCTATTCCAGATTCTTCACCCCAACAATTGACGTTTACCGTTATGATTCGGTTGTTAGAATTATTAAGTCTTGTACACATTCAATTGGCAACGAGGGTACCTTGGTGGATAGTCAAACGATGCGCGATCGCATTGCCTTATTGGAATCAAAACGTGGGTTATTGGTGCAGTTACTCGATCAACCCGATTTAGGCACCCTCCGCATTGACGTCAACCAGGCCCTAGAGGAAATGGATGACCTGATTGATGAATTCAGAAAAACCTTTCCTGCTAATGCCTAGAGACTGCTAGACCTGGATGCCCCTCACCCCCAATATCACAGCCGATATTTGCCCACAACTGTATAGCGAAATTATCGATGTACGATCCCCCGCTGAATATGCGGAAGATCACCTCCCCGGTGCCATCAATTTGCCCGTCCTCTCGGATCAGGAACGGGCTGAGGTAGGGACGCTATATAAGCAAGTATCGGCATTTGTGGCCCGCAAGAAGGGGGCGGCACTGGTCTCTAAAAATCTCTCCTATCATCTCAATCACCACTTTGCAGATCACCCCAAGGGGTATCACCCGTTAATTTACTGCTGGCGTGGGGGGCAGCGATCCCAAAGTATGGCCCTGGTACTCACTCAGGTGGGATGGCGTACAACCCTTTTGAAAGGGGGATATAAGACCTATCGCACCTATGTCCGAGAACAGCTAGAACAGGTGCCGTATCACTTTTCGTATCGCGTATTGTGCGGACTCACGGGCACTGCCAAAACGGAGATTTTGCAGCGTTTGGCTCAAGCTCAGGTGCAGGTCCTAGATTTAGAAGGATTGGCTAACCATCGAGGTTCTCTATTAGGAGCGGCAGCAACCTCTGCCCAACCCTCCCAAAAGCAATTTGAATCGGATTTACTATCGGCCCTCCAAACCTTCGATACCGCTCACCCAGTTTGGATCGAGGCAGAAAGCAATAAAATCGGTGAGCGCTTTGTCCCCAAAGCCCTCTGGGACCAAATGCAATCTGCTCCTTGCGTCGAAGTCCAAGCCCCCATAAGTAGTCGAGTGGACTGGTTGGTAACCCACTATGAGCATTTCACCCATAATTCCGCTTTACTCAAAGACAAGCTGAATTTACTGCGACGCAGTTACAGCAAAGCCCAACTGCAGCACTGGTATAACCTCATCGACGAGCAACAGTGGCCAGCATTCGTCCAGTCCCTGTTGGAAGAGCATTATGATCCAGCCTATCGCCGGTCCATGAAGCGCCAATATACCCATATTCAGCAGCAACATCAGCTCCCTGATTTGTCAGCTACCAGTTTGAAACAGTTGGCAAGCAAACTGGCTACAGTCAACATAAATATTGATAGTTCTCTTCAATGAGAAGGTTAAAATCAACTCTTTCTATACTGAAACGAATAAAAATATCAATTAACGTAAATATCTAGGCAATAGATCATTATTCCCCTGAAATATTTATTGGAGTGTTCGCAGCAAAGTATCTGTAGCTGCAGATTTCCCTGATGACTGATTCAGTGAGCGAAAATGATCAAGCCGATCTTTTGGACATATGCTGTAGCGGGTTGGAGTCTCTTTCTCTGCCCAGCGTTTTCTCAAGTCACACCTGACCAAACTTTAGGGAATGAGAACTCAATCATTGAACAACAAATCCAAAGAAAATTAATTAAAGGAGGAGCAGTTAGGGGAAGTACTTTATTTCATAGTCTCAAGGAACTTAGTATTCAAAAAGGACAGCAAGTTTATTTCGCCAACCCCAGCGACATCAGCATTATTTTGGCTCGGGTAACTGGAGGGAATCAATCTAATATCAATGGCACTTTGGGAGTGCTCGGTAATGCTGACTTATTCCTAATGAATCCATCAGGCATCACTTTCGGTCCAGATGCGACCATGAACCTAAATGGATCGTTTATTGCAACTACAGGAAGTAGCTTTATCTTTGAGAATGGTCAGATCTTTAGCGCTACTAACCCTCAAATAGCACCTAGTTTAAGGATAAGCGTCCCGGTTGGCATTCAATTTGACGGTACTTCAGGGCAAATAGAGGTTAATGGGAACTCAAAATTAATTTCTAATCCTAAATCCAGCAGAACATTTGCCTTAGTAGGTGATGGAATAAATACCAATAATACATCTATAATTCAGAACAAAGGGAATATCTTTTTTATAAGTATTAGTACTGGGATAGCACAAATTAGCCAGCAACAGGATCGCTACAAGTTACTTTCACATAATTTTGATGGATTGTCAGATATTAAAATCCAAAATTCTGTTTTATTTGTGCAAGATGAGGTACTCTTTATTGACCAGGCCTCTGATAATTCCTCACTAAATGGAGTCTTTTTTCAGTCAAAATCTTTATTTATTTCAAGTTTCATCCTATTCACTTCATTCGGTGAAGGTGTGGACATTCCAGAAATAGTAAAAAAGCCACAAAAAATACAAAAGAGTTGTCGCCCAGGTCAAGCTATAGGCAACAGCTCTTTTGTCCACATTGGTCGGGGAGGAGTGCCATTAGGCCCAAATCACTTACAAACACCCCCAGCAATTTGGCAAGATTTGCGTTCCTCTCAACTCCCTCAACAAAACTTGTACTCTCAACAGGTTGAACATTCCAGAGAAACAAGCCCTAATAAGGTTTATACAAAAGTTTCTCAATCCAATATTACAGAAGCAAAGGGTTGGACTCGTGACGATCAGAATCGAATTGTACTGACTGCACAAACCTCAAAGCTTATGGCTTATGATTCCAGGCGGCCTACAGTTAACTGTTAAATATAACCAGCCCTCAAACTTAGGATTGAGGATTGAGGTACTTCGTGCTCCACAGCCTACAGGTATGTGAATCTTTGTCCATGAATGAAGTGGAAAATTAGCTTTGTGATCTCAATCATCTGCTCTTGATGATTGAGATCAACGGTCCCTAGTAACGCACATCCTAGGATTGGACTAACACATTGCGAACTTCATATCCCAATCTAGAGTGCCATAGGGAATAGAAGTTTTAAGGCTGGGGGAGTGCCAATCATGGCAGAACATTTGGAATCTTCCAGGATTGGCTCAACGCTTAATCACGCAAGGGATTAAATCAAACCGATCCATCTGGTTGATGCTCGTCTCGATTCCGAGAACCATCTACCCAATCCCAGGTTTTTATCCAGATTATTTGAATCCATCATGAATTATTCTGCGACCTTTCTCAGTTTGCTGAAAGACCGTCAATCCTTCCTGCAAGAAATTCACGATCGCAAACGGTTACACAGTAAAATTTCGGCCTTATTGCTCTGTAGTTTTTGCTGCTTTGCCATCTACGGCGGCATTGTCGGTTCCTTTCATAGCCCCATGCAGGCGTTGTCGTCGGCGGTCAAGTTGCCCGCCCTTTATCTGATTACCCTAGTGGTTTGTTTGCCCGCCCTCTATATATTTAACGCCCTCTTCGGTTCCCAGAAAACCCTGGCTCAGCATTTTACCTATGTCCTGAGTGCTGCTTCTGTAATCTCTATTCTGCTCTGCGGGTTTGCTCCCGTTACGCTCTTCTTTGTTATTACCATTTCCCCCATCAAAGACTATGCCTTCTACCAGCTTCTGAATGTGGTGATTTTTGCCCTCACAGGAGTGTTTGGGGTGACCTTCCTCTATCAGGCCATGCGGCCAGCCGATGAAGATAGCGCCAACTATAAGCTCCGACTGACGATCTTGAGATTGTGGTTAGGACTCTATGGCGTCGTGGGTAGCCAGTTGGGATGGATTTTGCGACCCTTCTTCGGTTCTCCTGGCCAGTTCGAATGGTTTCGAGCCAGAGAAGGCAATTTTCTGACCGGAGTTTGGAATGCCTTGGCGAATCTTCTGGGCAGTGCCGGATAGGGATGATGACCCCAGCATTGGAAGATTTACGCATCTCTACCCTTGAAATTGAACGGCTCAGTGGCCTGGAAGTCAGCGATCATCTTCTCAATGGCTTTCTAATTGGCACCTATCGGTTACCTTTGCATGCCCCTGGACGTCTCTTAGTGGTCGCCACAACGGAACCCTTAGTTCTGGGACTCTTGCTGATGTTTGCGACCCCCATCGGCCTAGGACTGGCTCGTGGTTCAACGTCTGATCTGATGGTCTTGGGATGGATTGGTGCGATCGCACTAGGTCTCTGGATCGTCCGTCAATTCAGAATGTGGCTCAAAGCCCGACATCTGCGGAGCTTGATGCGGCTGCTCGATGAAGTGGACCATTATCATCAAGTTCTGCAAGCAGTCGATTTATTCGAGCAATTAGGCGGTGCCGAGCAAACCCAAACCACAATTGTCGAAGCCCTCAATAAGGCCCGAGAAAGTTTAATTGCGGGTCTCATGACGGAGAAAATTCTACGGCAGAATCGGGGCCTGCTGTCTCGTCGCCAAGCTTTATTGGACAATATCGAGCAAAATCTGATTACCTTGCAGGCGATAGAACTCCAGCATCAGGCCCAAACCTACAGCGATATTTTGAATCAGGCCGTCGATATCAGTATCCGGGTGCAAGATGAGGTCAGCCAGCTATCCCATCTAGAATCAAGCCGTTGACCCGCTAGGTGGTCAGAGTCTTAGTTCGCTGACGATTGCAGCCATTGATCTAAGCGGGGAAATTCATCCTCAATGGTCAGCTTGCTTCGTTTACTCGTAGGGGATTCATCTGTGGAGAATAATCCATACTCAAGACCAGCCATCAGCAAATGTCGAAAGCTGCTCTTATCTGCTGGATTCATATCCTTGAGCAAGCTGAGCACTTGCTCTTCCCCCAGTTGATACGTCACTTTAGCCAAGACTTCACCATGCCAATAACAGAAGGATGCGCCTCCACAGTCAAACTTGATCAGGGTCTGAAAGGCCTGGGAATCGCCATCGATAGATTGTTGAATCAAGTTTTTATAGGCGTTCTGTTCTTGGCCATCAAAAAAGTTAAATAGCTCTTGCCGAATAGGGATTTCTGAAACTTTCGGGGGACTGCTGGCGAGCCACATACTGGCCACTAACACTCCCAATGCATTCAGAACTTGTCCAAAAAACACAGTATAGACCTCTTGCTTCAAGGACCGTTATAGCAATGGAACCTCAAAAGGGCTACTGTAATTTCCTCAGTAAATCGCGGGTGATTCGATACCGTTTAGTATCGCCTTGTTGCTGAAATAAGTCCTCTGCAATTTTCAGATCCTCAACTGCACCGGCAATATCATTCAGCTTACTTTTGGCACTACCCCGGTTGTAGTAGCTATCGGCAGGACTATCGCTATTGCCCCAACCCGAATTAATCGTTAAGGCCTGAGTATAGTCTTCAATAGCAGCTTTATACCGTTTAAGAGCATGATTAGCCTTGCCACGGGCGCTGTAAGCAAAGGAACTTTGAGGATCTAAGCGGATGGTTTCACTGCAGTCTTTGATCGCTCCTTCTGCATCCTTTAACTTCAGTTTGGACTCGCCCCGATTGCAATAGGCAAACGAATTCTGGGGATTAAGACGAATGGCTTCAGTGAAATCTTTAATGGCTTGACGGCTTTCGCCCAACTTATAGCGCGCCACCCCTCGATTGTTGAACGCACTATCATTTCCGGGATTGAGGCGAAGGGTTTCAGAATAGTCTTCAATGGCTCCGGCATAATTCGTTAGGGCAGCTTTGGCAACACCCCGCTGTAAATAAGCTGGCTCATATTGAGGATTGAGGCGAATAGCTTGGCTAAAGTCTTCAATTGCTGCTCGATGTTCCTTCAGGGCAGATTTGACATTGCCGCGATTGTAAAAAGCCAAGGCAAACCGAGGATCGGACTGAATCGCTTGATTATAGTCTTGGATAGCCCCCTCAAAGTCTTTACGAGCAAATTTGACATTGCCCCGACCATTGAAAGCATAAACATAGTCCGGGTCGTGCTTTAAGGCCTCGTCATAATCTATCAGGGCCTCTGGATATTCTTCTAAAGCGTACCTGGCATTCCCTCGCCCCAAATAGGCTTGGGCACTGTCTGGACTCAGACGAATCGCTTCGGAATAATCTGCGATCGCATCCTCATAATCCCGCCGATTATACTTGGCATCTCCCCGGCGAATAAAAGCTGTGGCGCTTTCTCCTGAGGTTTCAGAGGACGACATGCGCGTGGCAATCATATAGGTGATACCAGACAAACCGCCAAGGGTTAGGAATGCGATCGCAGTTCCGATCCAAATCTTCCGGGAGGCCCCCATCTGACTGAGCCAAGAAGACGGGCTTGGAGGCTTGTGGGTTAAGTCAGCCAAAACCTGCTGAGCTGACTGATACCGTTGTGCTGGATCAGGCGAAAGCAATTGGGTCAAAATCCCTTTTAGTTCAGGGCTAGCTCGATCCACATGAGACTGCCAATGCTGGATCCAGGACTGGCCTTGGGTTTGTGCTAGCTCTGAAGGGGAAATACCGCTCAGGAGGTGAAAGCAAGTAGCCCCTAGTCCAAACAAATCACTGACAGGGCTGGCCTGTCCTTGCAGCTGTTCAGGAGGCCGATAGCCCAGGGAGCGGCTGCTAGTAGGCCGTTGCAAGGTTTGATTTTCATTGAGGAACTGAGCAATGCCAAAGTCAATCAGAATGTAGTGCCCTTGAGAGTCTTGGAGAATATTCTCTGGCTTCAGGTCTCTATGCACGACTCCCTGGTTATGCACCACCTGCAACACGGGCAATATATCCAAGAGAAAATTGCGAACTTGAGTTTCGCTAAAGGTCCCTTGCTGGAGCTGATCGAGTAGGGTTTTCCCTTCAATCAACTGGTGTACCAGATAGAGATACTCTCCCTCCTGGAAATAGGCCAATAAATCTGGGAGTTGAGAATGATGGCCCAAGGTTTGGAGCTGTTTGGCTTCCTCTCGAAAAAGCTGAACGGCATTGGGACTAGCCCCAAATGTTTTCAGGGCTAACTGCTTAACAATGCATGGGGTATTGAGCTGATCAACATCCTCTGCCAGGTAAGTCTTTCCCCAACGTCCAGCTCCAAGGGGTTTGATGATCTTGTAGTGTTTGTGGAGAAATGGGACGAGGGCCGTGCCACATTGCTGACAGAACTTGTGGGTGTCAGGGTTAAGGGGTTTAGGGCACTCAGGATTCAGACAACATGTCATAAAGCTGCAATCTTCCGGGCTTCACGAGCCATAAGCTGTTGTCAAAAGCATATTTAGTATGCGACAAAGACCTGGCTGAGAGCAAACTCAATTCTCTAAGAAGTGAAAAATCTCAACTCTCTCTTCAGGCTTGTTGAAAAGGCTCAGTGCAGGGAGCAGCCAAACTCAGGGTATGAAGACAAATCCCCGACAATAAATTGTTGCGATAGCATCAGAAGACAACAACTGCTCCAAGGATCAAAGGAGAGAAACCATTTACACTAACCATCATTACCGCCACCCATAACCGAGCAAATATCCTCCGGTATAACGCTTTGGCCAGTCTGCTCCAGCAATCTAGGCTGGACTTTGAATGGATTGTCATCAACGATGGCAGAGATAAAGCCACCCAACACCTGATTCAATCCACCCCGTTCCCTTTTCCTCACCAATACCTAGAAATCGATCATCCCGTAGAAGAGTTTGGTCTGTGTATCGCTCGTAACCTAGGGATTAAAGCTGCCTCTAGCAACTATGTCTGCTACCTCGACGATGACAATAGCTTTCGTCCGGCTTTTGTGGGAACCATCCTTGATTGGATTGAGCAGTATCCCCATAGTCGATTTATCTTGCCTCAGCAATGGCGTCGCAGAGATGTGATTCAGGAAGGGAAAATGATCAAGCAGGGCAAACTCTTTATATCTCCCAGTGCTGACACAACCCTTGATGATTTGGTCTGTCAGCAAGCCCTCTTTGACAGCAACGGCTTTGTCCATCGTCGACTCAATTCACTGGGCTGGAATCCTCAGTACAGAGTTTTCTGCGATTATGAATTCTTTCTTCAGTGTTTAAGTCAATGAAATCCTACTCCAGGAGAAGACTTCCTGTTTAAATCTGAAGTTCTCATCAACTACATCCAAACCACAAATGGCATCATCGGACAATCAGGCTACAGGGACTGGGCCAGGGAGTTGCAACAGCTCTATGAAAACCGATTAGCTTATCCAGAGTTAAGCCAAGAGTGGGCAGACTGGATGCCCCAAGCCATCGAAAAATATCAGCAGAAATCTCAGGTGCCTATTCCAGCTTTTGAACTGTAATCGTCATGTTGAGCCAAAAGCAAATGGTAGCCAGCCTCAAGCTCCAAGCTAGACCAAACAAATTGATTTCCCAAGGCATATATGAGTTTTCTATCCATTTGATTTGGTCAACACTTAAGGACGGAACTCATCTTAGTTACTTGCCCAAATGCAGACTATTTCTAATGACATTACTTTAATGGAAACTTTTCTAGAGGCCATTGAGGCTGATGATGTAGGTATAGTCAGGCAATTTATTGTTGAGAATAAAGCAGAAGTCAATAGACCTCTTGCAATATTCGTTTCATGATGTGCCACTTACTCAATAAATGCTGCGATCTGCCCTGGTTTTTTAGTCCGGTACCATATCGCTCGTTGAATTATGCAAGAGGTCTATTCTGAGCGACTGTTTTTAGGCGTGTATCTAAAGTTAGCAATGGACTAGATAACGTTTGAGCAACTTAAGCATCATAAGCATAAATATTATGCTCAATAGCGATTTCCAGCGCTTTAGGGATACTAACTTTCGCTAAACTCACCGAAATCTGTTGTGTTATTGAGTAAATGGCTTACACATCGCTTGTTTCAAGTTGAAGTCGAAGCTGCCCCCAAATTTTATGAGATTAATCGTTCTGAGCTAGGTCGAGGGTTTCTTGACGAAGTAGATACGACTGTCCAGTGAATCGTTCAGAATCCAAGAGCGTGGAAAGTACTCGATGGGCAGATAAGTCGTTGCCGCCTAAGACGGTTTCCCTATGGTATCGTCTACAGCATTGAAGAAGGTTCAATACTCGTTTTATCTATCATGCACCTCCATAAGCATCCCTCTTCTTGGCGGGGTAATGTTAGCAGTGGCTAGGACACCTAGTTGTGGCTTCACGCGGTCTAACGGCGAAAGTAAGCGGCGGCGAGTGGGCTAAAGCGTCGCACGAAGATTCATTACCGTCCTCTCCACCGTGTTGTTAGACCGTGCCTCAACGGAGAGACTTGCAACTACTCAATCAACGTATTCTCAGATATCCAGTAGTTTAAGAGACATCTCGGTGAGTTAATTCATTTGGTCAACAATCTGAGTCAGATCAAGACAAATTCAGGCTGAGCGTGATCCTGTTATGAAAAAAATAAGACATAACGCTTTCACTAAGTTAGTATCCTTCTTTTTAGGTTTGCTGCTTGTGACCAGCAGTACATTAATTGCCTGCTTCAATCCGCTGGCTTCCCCACCCCCCGATTATTTCCCCCTCAAAGTTGGTGATTGGTGGCAGTACCAAACCGTTGATGTAGAAGCTTCTGTTTACGGACCTGTCACTGAAAAAGTGAAGTTAAGCGTAGTCAGTCAGGAGAGACAAGCCGAAGGCACGCTCCTATATGTAATTGGAACATCGTCTATTAACAAGCCAAGTGAACTATTCTCGCGAGAATGGTACTCTAAACCTGCTGGGCAAGTACTCGCTCATCGCAAAGAATACCCCCAATGGTCGAAAGAAAATCGAGGTTTTTCTTTTGATCCACCACATATTGAACTCAAAAATCCGCTACAACCTGGGGACTCTTGGGTATGGGAGGGCAAAGGATTTTTTGGGGTCTACACTTCTGAATCCAGCAAGGTTGTCGCCAGCGAAACTGTAGTTGTTCCTGCAGGTGAATTCCTAGCTATGAAAATTGAAACGCTGGAAAGAATCCTGAACTCGGAACAAAAAATTATCTCTTGGTATGCCGATGGGGTTGGGTTGGTGAAGTCAGAGAGATATTCCAACTACAAAAGCTCTAAACCTGCCGCCAGCACTACGGAACTCCAAGATTACAGCTTTAGAACCTAGCTCTGTTTTGTCATTGTGACCTTCAGGAAAGATTATCTTTGCAGTCCAGGACGCCTAGTTGAGTGGGCACAACACAACGAAACCTGTGATTCAAGGGAAGAGTAAATGAGCGTGGTTGCTGTCATGCGGGCTAACGTTTAGCTTAGCGGCATCCGTGCCGGATCCGCTGGCCATAAAAAACTGTTAATTGCGGATGTCCGTTGCGGCGATAGTTCAATTGTCTGTTAACTGATAGTGTTCCCAGCTAGTGATCATTTTTTTAATCGTCAACTGCACTATGGTTATACGTCAGGTTGTCGCATAACACCCTATTTCAGTGGGTTATATGCCAAGTATTGGATAATACGCCGATATTGACACACTATGTTGCATAAAATTGCCCAATCGTGCCATAAATTATCATTTCCTCTATTCCACCTGCTGATAATTGCAAGCAATACTTCAGCAATGCCTGGTCCACTAAAAGACTATTGCTAGGTGATGGTGTATATGAATCGATAGCCAGCATCATAATGGGTCTGTTTGCGGAGATATCTATGCTTTTGATCCCATATTCCTGTCTCTAAATCTCTGCGTAGCTTTGATAATCCTAGTTCTAATTCATCCTCATTGAGCTTGGCAAAGGATGAAATTCCGTTGCGAATATTGTCCTCCAGATATAGTTCGGGTCGTGCCCATCCGACCGCAGCGAATGAGTCTGATAAATCATGGGGTAAAGGGAAAGGAATGATATTCACAGCTGTATCCATAAGGGTTTCAATCTCAGCCGTTAACGTTGCGATAGGTATAAAAGTAGACTGAACATCGGCAATGAACGAAGGGAAATACTCAGTTAGCCAAAAACTAGAAATGAGGTCTGGATCGTAGGTAAAGATAACTACCCGACCATCTCCGGTCACTCTGTGAATCTCTTGTAGCGCTTGCGAATAATCTGGGAAATGGTGCAATGCCAGGATGATGATGGCTACGTCTGCTGCATGAGAGGACAATGATAGCTGTTCAGCCTTGGCATCTATCCAACGGACTGCCGGATGGGCGATTGCCTGACGCCGCATTACCGTTGATGGCTCAACGGCCAGAACTTGATATCCATGCTCGGCCAGATACAGTGCATAAGATCCTGTACCCGCACCAATATCTACAATCGTGGAAGCCTGAAACGGCTCTAAAATTTCTAACAGTTTGGCTGCGATGCGTGGATCGCTCTGTCTAGTTTGGGCGTAAGTTTTCCCAATCGTGTCGTAAAGCATGATGCTCTCTACTCTACCTGCCGAATACTCAACACAGTACAGGACGTCTCCATCAGATAGGTGCAAATGCTCAATTTCTTGCGCGTAAGATTGTGGGAATTGGCATGGTATTTGGTTGCGGCCTCTTTCCCTTTCCACCTACAATCGACGGCGTAGAACTGCTTGCGATCGCTCATGTGTCAGTTATTAGGGATGAACTGTAATGGGCCAACGGACATATGTTTCTCCTTTGAAGGGTTCTGCGCCCGAGGCGGAAAAACAGACGATCATAAAGACGGGTGGGGCATTGCCTTCTTTGAAGGGGCAGCCTGTCGGGTCTTCCTAGATGACAAGCCTTCTGCAACCTCTGCTATTGCCAAACTGATTCGGGAATACCCGATTAAATCGACGAATGTTATCGCTCATATTCGCAAGGCCACCATTGGTCCCGTCGGCTTAGAAAATTGCCATCCCTTTATGCGGGAACTTTGGGGGCGACATTGGGTGTTTGCCCATAATGGAGACCTACCCACTCTGAAATCTGGAAGTTTAGGCACCTATCGCTCCGTGGGCCAAACGGACAGTGAACGAGCATTTTGCTTAATTATGAATCAGCTCCGAGATAAATTCCCCCAAGAACAGCCGCTGATGGAAGAGCTGTTCCCCGTCTTGCAAGAGATGACCCAGGCCATCGCCAGTCATGGCATCTTCAACTATTTACTCTCAGATGGAAAACATCTGTTTGTGCACTGTTCCACCAAGCTTTGCTATATCGTCCGCCAGTCCCCTTTTGCAGCAGCACACCTGATTGATGAAGATCTGACGGTTGATTTTCAAGAGTTAACGACACCTTGCGATCGCGTTGCCATTATTGCCACCACTTGTCTAACGGACAACGAAACCTGGACCACCATTCAACCGGGAGAACTGCTTGTCTTTCAGGATGGATTACCGCTGATTTTTCAGGATGATTGGGCTTGTAAAGTTAGTCGTTACTGAGGAGAAAGCTCCAAGCGTATTGCTGAGATCAACTGATTAAAATCAGAGAGTGTGATGGGCTGGCGATGCTCAACACATAAAACGGCTGGTTGGAATGACAGTTGCCTCAACCATTGCCCCAAGGAGAAATCAGGCGGGGTTGAATTGGGGCCTTTCAGTTGAAGTTCTTCTGTTGGGAAAGTCCAGTTGGACAAGAAGGTTCCCAAATCGTAGCCACTATCGAGAATATGCCCAGTATCTAGCAGAGTGGTAAAAACCTTGGGGTCTGCTAAGGTTTCCACGAGCTGACCGATTCGGTATGGTTCAGTCATGGCTGCACAGCGTCGCGGACTTAATGGCTCAATCATAATTTTGATGCCAAGGGTCTTGGCTTTAGCGGCACAAGAACTGAAAAAGTCTAAGCAGCGCTCAAAGGGGGAATCAACCACATCAGCACCAAATCCGCAGACAGTCACGATTCGAGGGACTTGGAGTTGAGCCGCAATCTCTAAGGTTTGGTGGACATGATGGAGTGCCTGCTGCCGATGGTGGGCATCTGGATAGAGGGGATGAAAGTCGTGCATGGCGTAAGCTTGGACGGCTGCGATTGAAACATTAGCTTTGAGATAGGGGTCCAAGTTCAAATTGCCGGAGTTGGCAATCTCTAATGCAAGATGCTGTTGCGCTGCAAGCTGCAATCGTTCACCCAAGGATGGGGCAGGTAAAGAGCTTTCGTTGTAGGCCAAGATTGGTTGCATAGGCGTTGATTGTACAAGAAGGCATGTTAAACATAGCTAAGTTCCGAGTACTTCCTGAAAGTCAGCTCTCAGAGCAAGACTTTGATGACTACCCGGTGTGGTCAGAATATTATGACTGGGAGGAAATTGAAGACTTGGAGCGCTGGGGACTTAATCGAGAAAAAGTGCTTCATTTATTTGAAAAAAACTCACCTGGGAATGAACACTGTGTTTATACGTTACTTGAGTACAACCCGTTCCCAGATCGTATGAGAGTCTTCATTCGAGCAGCCATTACAACTAAGAATGGTTTGGAACTTAAGGGTTTTATTATGAATGAGGACGCATACTGTTTAGCCCTCTTTTACCAAGACGAAGAGTTTATCTTTAGCCAAAACCCACTTCTTGAACTAGAGAATCAGCGAACAGCAGAACAGCTCCAATCAGTCATAGGTACATCAACAAGTCTCTTTCCTGTTCGATATAAGACAGAGTTCAAGTCTGCTCAAGGTTCTCTGATTGCTGGAGAGTTTATGTATGGTCTTAAGAAGGTGTGAAACTCCAGTTCAATGGGAATAAATGACTAGGGGAAATGATTCGGGATGTCAGCAGTATGAGAGCTGAATCGCTATTTGAATATGACTGGGTTACCTTTGGCCTGGGCGACATTCGTCCAACAAAACCAACGTACTCATCGTCTGCCTATGATCTGCTGCCTCCGATTCCTAAACTTGCTCCAGACTGCGCTTGGCTACCTCCACTCCATCCAACTATTGACGCAGAGATGGAGGATTATCGCTTAGATGAGAAAGCGAAATACGAATACGCTAGGCAACTAAAAACAATAGAAAGGGAGGCTATTTCCCTTGGGATCGAATTGCCTAGTACATTTCTCACTTTGGCTCGGTCATTTGAATTTCAAGAGCGTATTCCTTCTTGCACAGCTTGTTACTTTGACTTACCAGAAAGAATTATTGAAAGTCCCTTTCGGCAAGGAGACTTCATTCTTAGATTTTTAAATGATCAGCAAGTTTGCGTCTGTTGGTATATCTATCTCCCAACGAATGCACCACATTTCGTTATTTCTTCTTCGGCTGATTATGACGAACCGTTTCTAGACTCAATTGACTTTGAGGCTTCTCCAAAATTAGTTCAGAACTGTATGGAATCGACTTCAATCGCAGCCAAATCTTTTGACGAATTTATATATCGGTTTTGGATCGAAAACGTGATTTGGTTCAAGCTGAACGAAAAAATACCGATGCTGGAATTAGAACTTGACTACATTCGCCATATTGCACCTGATTACACCGACCCAAATGGCAGATAACGCATGGATGAACTGCAGTCCGTTTTGTGGTTGCTCTGGCACATCGAATATAACCAGTCCCAACTCAGTTCCCCGAATTGTTATTTGACATTAATTCTGAAAGACCAAAAATTATCCTGAAATGTACAAGAGCCCTTTAGATGAGGCTGGCAAAGGCAACGGTAGATTCGGGATGTTTTGCGTTAAGATTTAATACGCAGAGCACAACATCTGATTGCCCCTCTCCTTCTTCACAGACACCTGCCTTCATTGACTGTAGAGAGGGAACCTTAAGTATTCCAAGGATTCCGGCATTATCCGATACATCTGCGTTAGGCGGATTATCCTTTGGTTACATAAGATACATTTTCTCCCGATTGCTTTGTGCACTACTGGGATTGAAGGCGATCCGCTGAACTTTTTCGGCTGCATCTTGAGATAGCGCAGCCATTTTTTCACCCCTATATTCTGAACCCGATCATGACTCACACCATGAATGCGCTTAATTCCTCCTCCGCTTCCATTTTTCCTGGGCAGCCTTGGCTCATAGAGGAACGGGATGCCTGTGGTGTTGGGTTTATTGCCAGTCCCCAAGCCAATCACGATCTGATTCAGCAAGCCTTAACCGGGTTGACCTGTCTGGAGCATCGGGGTGGATGTAGTGCCGACCGAGATTCGGGGGATGGAGCCGGAATTCTGACGGCCATTCCCTGGCAGCTCTTTCAACAGTGGTGGTCTACCCAAGATCAGTCCCTACCAGGTGTAGAGCAGGTAGGGGTGGGAATGGTGTTTTTGCCCACCGATGCTGAGGCATTGGCCCACTGTAAGCAAATTGTGGAAGAAGTTGCGATCGCAGCCCAATTCCAAGTCCTAGGATGGCGACCTGTACCCATCAAACCTGATCTGCTAGGAGAGCAAGCCCGCGCTAACCAGCCTGGCTTTGAGCAGGTGTTTCTGGCCTCGCCCAACCTAAGAGGCGATGAACTCGAACGTCAGCTTTATTTAGTCCGTAAGCAGATCGAAAAAGCCGTGTCTGAGACAGGAGCAGACTGGGCACCCGAGTTTTACTTCTGTTCCCTATCCCATCGCACCATTATTTATAAAGGCATGGTGCGCTCAGAAATCTTGGGAGCCTTTTATGAGGATTTGCAAAACCCTGACTATCTGAGTTCCTTCGCCATTTACCATCGTCGATTTAGTACCAATACCTTACCCAAATGGCCCCTGGCCCAACCCATGCGCTTCTTGGGCCATAACGGCGAGATCAATACGTTACTTGGCAATATCAAATGGATGGCGGCACGGCAGTCGGCCCTGAGTCACCCCCATTGGCAAGACCGTTTTGAAGAGCTGCGTCCCCTGGTCAATCCGAATGCCAGCGATTCAGCCAATTTAGATAAAACTCTAGAGCTGTTAGTGCAGTCCGGGCGCAGCCCCCAAGAAGCGCTGATGATGCTGGTGCCGGAAGCCTACCGTAATCAGCCTGCCCTGGCAGATCACCCCGAAATCGTTGATTTCTATGAGTACTACAGCGGCCTTCAGGAGGCCTGGGATGGTCCAGCTTTGTTGGCTTTTAGCGATGGCAAAGTTGTAGGAGCGGCATTGGATCGCAACGGACTACGACCTGCCCGCTATTGCACCACTCAGGATGGCACTGTCTATGTCTCCTCAGAAGCGGGAGCCATTCCCATCCCCGAAGCCGAGATTGTTACCAAAGGGCGCTTAGGACCAGGACATATGATTGCGGTGGATTTAGCCACCCATCAAGTGCAGACCAACTGGGAGATTAAGGCTCAAATCGCTGCCGAACATCCCTATGGAGACTGGTTGCGATCGCATCGTCAACCCCTGGCGGAACAGCCCTTCCCTGGCGCCCCCCAGTCTGAACCCCAAACCTGCTTTCAGCAGCAGGTGGCCTATGGCTTTTCCCTAGAGGATGTGGAAATGGTGGTGCAGGCCATGGCTAAGGATGGCAAAGAACCCACCTTTTGTATGGGAGATGATATTCCCCTGTCGATTTTGTCGTCTCGGCCCCATGTGCTCTACGACTACTTTAAGCAGCGCTTTGCCCAGGTTACCAATCCCGCCATTGACCCCTTACGGGAAAAGCTGGTGATGTCCCTGGTAACGTTGTTGGGCCGTCGCCGCAATTTTCTGGATCATGATCCAGAAGCCGCTCGTTTGATTAAGCTCAACTCTCCGGTGATTAATGAAACGGAGCTGGGGGCGATTCGGACCTCTGGGTTTGGGGTGAAAACCCTCTCCACCTTATTTCCCCTCAGCAATGGTCCTGAGGGCTTAGCGACTGCCGTGCAGTCACTCTGTGAACAGGCCACCGCCGCCGTTCAATCGGGGCAGCAGATATTAGTGATTAGCGATCGCCATACGCCCACGGGAGAGACTACCTGGCTCAATGCCGACTATAGCTATATCCCACCTTTGCTAGCCGTGGGGGCAATTCACCAGCATTTAGTCAAACAAGAAATTCGCCTGCAGGCTTCCCTGGTTGTGGAAACGGCTCAATGCTGGAGTACCCATCACTTTGCCTGTCTAATTGGATTTGGGGCAGCGGCCATTTGTCCCTACTTGGCCCTAGAATCCGTACGCCACTGGTGGTCTGATGAACGCACCCAAAAGCTAATGACGCGGGGCAAAATTCCGGCCATGACCATTGGTGGTGCCCAAAGTAACTATCGCAAAGCCGTGGAAGCAGGCTTACTGAAGATTCTCTCTAAGATGGGGATTTCGCTTATTTCCAGCTATCAGGGGGCGCAGATTTTTGAAGGAATTGGCATTGGCCCGGAACTGCTAGAGCTAGGATTTGCTGGTACCACCTCTCGGGTGGGCGGACTGACCATTGCTGAACTGGCTCAAGAAACCATGGCCTTCCATCAGAAAGCCTTCCCTGAGCTGGATCTGAAAAAGCTAGAAAACTTTGGCTTTATCCAGTTTCGTCCGGGGGGTGAATACCATATGAACAACCCGGATATGTCCAAGGCCCTGCATAAAGCCGTGGCTGATAAGGACTATGACCATTATCAGGTTTATAAGCAGCAGCTCCTTAGTCGGCCCGTGACGGCCCTAAGGGATTTACTGGATTTTAAGAGCGATCGCACCGCGATACCTCTCACGGAAGTGGAGTCGGTGGAAGCCATCGTCAAGCGCTTCTGCACCGGCGGCATGTCTTTAGGGGCCTTGTCTCGGGAAGCCCATGAAGTGTTGGCGATTGCCATGAACCGTATGGGTGCCAAGTCTAACTCCGGTGAAGGTGGCGAGGATACAGTCCGGTTTAAGGTGCTCTCCGATGTGGATGCCAATGGCAAGTCAGCTGTGCTGCCCCATTTACAGGGACTTCGCAATGGCGATACGGCCAGTTCTGGGATTAAGCAAGTGGCATCAGGGCGGTTCGGGGTCACGCCGGAATATTTAATGAATGCACAGCAAATTGAAATTAAGCTGGCTCAAGGCGCAAAACCCGGTGAAGGGGGTCAGTTGCCAGGGAAAAAAGTTAGTCCCTATATTGCCATGCTGCGCCGCTCCAAGCCTGGAGTTACCCTGATTTCACCCCCACCCCACCACGATATTTACTCCATTGAAGATCTGGCCCAGCTAATTTTTGATCTGCATCAGATCAATCCCCAAGCCAAAGTTTCTGTCAAACTCGTGGCAGAGATTGGTATTGGCACGATCGCGGCTGGGGTGGCGAAAGCCAATGCTGATGTGATTCAAATTTCCGGTCATGATGGGGGTACCGGAGCCTCCCCCTTGAGTTCGATTAAACATGCAGGCAGTCCCTGGGAATTGGGGCTAACGGAAGTGCATCGGGCTTTGATGGTGAATCAACTGCGCGATCGCGTTATTCTTCGGGCCGATGGGGGTCTTAAAACCGGATGGGACGTGCTGATGGCGGCCCTGATGGGAGCAGAGGAATACGGCTTTGGCTCCATTGCCATGATTGCTGAAGGCTGTATTATGGCCCGCATTTGCCATACCAATAACTGTCCCGTAGGGGTTGCCACCCAGCAAGAAAAGCTGCGCCAGCGATTTACGGGTATCCCCGAGCATGTGGTTAACTTTTTCTACTTTATTGCCGAAGAAGTGCGCTCTCTGCTGGCTCACCTGGGATATCACTCCCTCAATGAAGTGATTGGTCGAGCCGATCTGTTGCAGGTGCGAGAGGATGCTCAACTCACCAAAACCTCGCAGCTCAACCTCGATTGCCTCACCCAACTCCCCGATACCCGCACCGATCGCAGTTGGCTAGATCATGGTCCGGTTCATACCAATGGTCCCGTCTTAGATGATCAGTTGCTGCAGGATGCTGACATTCAACGGGCGATTCAAAATCAAACGACTGTGGCTAAAACCGTAAAAGTTGTGAATACGGATCGGAGTGTGGGGGCGCGGATTGCGGGGGCGATCGCAAAACAGTACGGCAATACCGGATTTACCGGCCAGCTCAATCTCACCTTTGAAGGCAGTGCGGGCCAAAGTTTTGGGGCCTTTACCTTACCCCACATGACCCTCAACCTAGTGGGAGAAGCCAATGACTATGTGGGTAAGGGCATGCATGGCGGTGAAATCACTATCAAACCCTCACCAGAAGCCACCTATGCTGCTGCAGACAATGTGATTATCGGTAACACCTGTCTCTATGGTGCGACGGGTGGCACCCTCTATGCCAACGGTAAAGCGGGAGAACGATTTGCCGTGCGCAATTCCCAAGGCCAAGCCGTGATTGAAGGCTCCGGCGATCACTGCTGTGAATATATGACGGGCGGTGTCGTGGTTGTTCTTGGGGAAACAGGCCGTAATGTGGGTGCGGGTATGACGGGTGGACTGGCCTACTTCTTGGATGAAGAGGGCAGTTTCCCCACTAAGGTCAACCCAGAGATTGTTCAAATTCAGCGAGTTAATACGGAAGCAGGTGCCCAACAGTTAAAGGCTCTCATCCAAACCCATGTAGACCATACGGGTAGCCCCAAAGGTCAAGACATCTTAGATCGCTGGTCTGAATATCTGCCGCAGTTCTGGCAGGTGGTACCTCCTTCAGAGGCAGAGCGATCAGAAGTCAGCGAAGGGGTGACGGAAAAGATGTTGACGTCTGCCTAAGCGTAATACTCAGCACTATCTCAGGTGAGTTCACAGTTTATTGGGTAAAATAATTCCCAATTCATCACGCGCGCGACCCATTATCTATGGCTAAGTCCAGCTTATCTCGGGTGTCGTTGACGGCGTTGGAACAGGATGAGGTTGGGAACAAGGGACAACGCACCCAGCTGGGTGCCCAAAAGTCATTGTCTTGGTGGTTGGTGGGGTGTATCGCTCTCCCCATCAAATTGCCATTTCCAGTACCTTTTGAATGTAAAACGCCCCGACAAACACCGACTATTCGTCGACAGCCCCGACGGCGAAAATCAGTCCCTCGTCCTGCCCCAGAGCCCGTCTTAGAGGCGCCTGAGCCGATTCCTTCTCAGAAAACGAGGCGCGATTCAACAGCCGTTACTCAAAGCAATTTATCCCAGCTGATTTATGCAGAAGTGAATGATATTCGCCAGTCCTATGGTCTACAGCCCCTCCAGTGGAATGCAGAGGTTGCCAACGTGGCTCGCAGCCATAGCCAGAATATGGCTGCCAATAATTTCTTTAGCCATGCTGACCCCCAAGGTAATACGGCATTGGAACGCTTATTGAATGCCGGTGTTCGGTTCAATCTGGTGGCCGAAAATTTGGCTTTGAATGAAAATGCGCCAGATCCAGTGGCCCAGGCCATTATGGGCTGGTGGGATAGCCCTGGACATCGACAGAATATGCTACGGGCGGACGTAACAGAAACGGGGGTAGGCGTCATCCGCCAGGGGAAGGAATATTTCTTTACACAGGTCTTTATTCGCCAACCTTAAATGATTAAAAGAGTCTAGATATCAGGCTTTGAGAGGCTTCTATTAAGTAACATTGTTTGAAGTTTCCTCTCATTTTTGTAGAAGTGGCAAATGCGCTGCTGTAAACTAAAACACGTTATAGGATCCTTGACTATACAGTTGTCTTTGAAAAGCACCCGGCGCTAACAGACGCCATTTATTTTTTGGAGCTCTTATTCAATGTCTCACACAGTCAAAATTTATGACACTTGCATCGGATGCACCCAATGTGTCCGTGCCTGCCCAACCGATGTTCTCGAAATGGTTCCTTGGGATGGATGTAAGGCGGGTCAAATTGCCTCATCTCCCCGCACAGAAGACTGTGTGGGCTGTAAGCGTTGCGAAACAGCTTGCCCCACCGACTTCCTGAGCATTCGGGTTTATTTAGGTGCAGAAACAACGCGCAGCATGGGCTTGGCTTACTAAGCGTCTTCGCTTTCATCGTAAATCTTGAGTCAATTTTGCTGTGTTGCATTTTTTAAAAGAGGGAGCCTCGGCTTCCTCTTTTCGTGTTTTAGCTATGGATTTGACGGCGGACGATATGAGCCAATCAAAGACGATTTGGGTAAATGAACAGCTCGATCCGGCTGGATTAATGTATGCCTGTATTGCCTGTTGTGATGCCCAACATGCCCAAGACTGTCACACCTCTTTTCAAGACAATTTGACGGAGCATCAAAAGCAAGCCGGATGGGTGGCCCGGTTGAGAACTGTGGAGTCCTGGGATGATGTGCCTGCCTGCGCCCTGAAACTCAGCTAAGATGTCTGAAGTGTCGGGTCGCGCATAGGCAAATAGCATGGAAAACGGTCGAAACCATGAAGATAAGGCTACCAAAATTTCCCAAACTCTCGCGGCAGAGTTGGAGAATGGTCATTCAGCACCGATGCGAGAACGGCCGCTGACATCAGACCCAAACCCTGAACAGGCAGATGCGGCATGGTCGATTGAGGAAAGTGAAAAGCTCTACCGTATTCGGGGCTGGGGAGAACCCTATTTTTCCGTTAATGCAGCGGGCCATGTAACCGTATCGCCCAAGGCTGATCGAGGGGGCTCTTTAGACCTCTATGAGCTGGTCCAGTCCCTGCAGCAGCGAGATATCCATGCCCCTTTGCTGATCCGGTTTTCAGACATTTTAGCGGATCGGATTGAGCGGTTAAATGCCTGTTTCGCCAAAGCGATCGCACGCTACAGCTATCCCGGTCGCTACCGAGGCGTTTTTCCCGTTAAGTGTAATCAGCAACGTCATTTAGTCGAAGACTTGGTCCGTTTTGGCCAACCTCACCAGTTTGGATTAGAGGCAGGTTCTAAACCGGAATTACTGATTGCCATTGCCTCCCTCAAAACCTCCGGGGCGCTGCTGATCTGCAATGGCTATAAGGACTTGGAGTATGTCGAAACCGCTATGCTAGCCCAGCGTTTGGGCCATCAGGCGATTATTGTGATTGAACAACTCGAAGAAGTGGAGCTGGTAATCGAAGCCAGTCGTCGGCTCCAGATTCAGCCGATTTTGGGTGTTCGAGCCAAGCTCAGCGCCAAAGGAATTGGTCGATGGGGGACGAGTGCAGGGGACCGCGCTAAATTTGGCCTCAACATTCCAGAAGTAGTGGCCGCCGTTGAGCATCTGCGGGCCGCGAATCTACTGAACTCTTTGCAACTGCTTCATTTTCATATCGGCTCTCAAATCTCAGCCATTAGCGTCATCAAAGATGCCCTGCGAGAAGCCAGTCAAATCTATGTAGAGCTGGCCCGGTTAGGGGCCAATATGAAGTTCTTAGATGTGGGAGGTGGCTTGGGGGTTGATTACGACGGGTCTAAAAGTAACTCGGCAGCGTCCAAAAACTACAATATGCAGAATTACGCTAATGATGTGGTGGCTGAGGTGAAGGAAGCCTGCGCGGAAGCAGATATCACTGTGCCTACCCTAGTGAGTGAAAGTGGCCGGGCGATTGCCTCTCACCAGTCTGTCCTGATTATGAATGTACTGGGCAGTAGCGACACCCTCAACCTCACCCCAGAACCTGCCCAAGCCGACGAACATCTGATTATTCGGAATCTATGGGAAACCTATCAAACCATCGATGCCGAGAATTATCAGGAAGCCTATCATGATGCGTTGCAGTTCAAGGAAGAAGCCGTTAGTCTGTTTGGGTTTGGCTATCTGAGCCTGGAAGGGCGGGCCAGGGTCGAGCGACTCTGTGGAGCCTGTTGTCAGAAAATACTTGCGATCGCACGACAAGACGATGATGTGGCTGTCGACTTAGAAGATCTTGAACGCCGAATGGCGTCGCTTTATTACACGAATCTGTCGGTGTTTCAATCGGCCCCTGATACCTGGGCCATTGATCAGCTGTTCCCGATTATGCCGATTCACCGCTTAGAAGAAGAACCCACCCAACGAGGAACACTTGTCGATCTCACCTGCGATAGTGATGGCAAAATTGATCAATTTATCTATTCCCGCGACACTAAACCCATTCTGGAGCTACATACCTTAAAGCCCGATGACCCCTATTACTTAGGGATGTTTCTGAATGGTGCCTATCAAGAAGTCATGGGTAATCTGCATAATTTGTTTGGCGATACCAATGTCGTCCATATTGATTTGACGCCGATGGGGTATCACATTGCCCATGTGGTTAAGGGAGACACAATTACCGAGGTGCTGGAATATGTCCAATATGATGCCGACGATCTGATTGAAGAAATTCGCAAACAGTCTGAGGTGGCATTGCAAGAACAGCACATCACATTACCAGAAGCTCAGCTACTCCTCAAAAATTATGAGCGTAGCCTCAGAAGCTATACCTATCTCAAATCATAAGGCTGGCAAGTTGATCTGCAAGTGCTCAACATTATCTGATTTGGCGCTTGCAGACCCAGCTCAATCAGAAACTCTCCTCCATATTTCTATGAAGGAGAGACCATCATTCAAGGGAAAAAATGGATTACATTAATTCAAGACAGCGACTTCTGGTTGAGTAGCCGTAGTTGGCTTGGCAAGATGTTTCATCATGTATTCAATGGTTTGTGGTGTCACCCAACCATGATTCACTAAAATTTCTCCTAAGCGTTTGTTAGAGGTTTGCTGCTCTAGTAATGCTTGATCGACTTGCGTTGATGTCGCTAAACCTGCTTCAACTAGATTGGCTCCCAGCTGAGCACAGGTACTTAACTCAGGATTGTCCACTAGCGTTTTATTGACTTGGTTCAATAAGAACTGAATGGTTCGCTCTTTCACCCAACCCCGTTTTTGGATAACCTCTCCTAAACGAGCGGTGGCTTGCAGTTCTTGTTCTGCTAAGGCTACTTCTAGCTGTTCTGAAGTTAGCAGCCCTGCTTCAAGGAGACGGGCTCCGATGCCTTGAGAGTGAGCCAGCTGCTCTGTCAGGAATTGTGACAGTGGTTGAATATGAACCTCTTCTTTCCATTCACTAGCGATATCTTCAATGACATGATGCTCAGCAATTAAGGCACCCTGACAGTAACGTCGAATAATAGGGTGAATACCAGAACTCAACTCAGCTCTTGCTAAATCATCTTTGTGGATTCTATCAACTGCAAAGGGATCTGGGCTAGCATTAATTATGTCTAAGCCAAATTCCAAAGTAATTGTGTAGTAATGATTATTTCTACTCAATGATTTCTCAGTTACGTAATCGACGGGAATATCCTGATAATAATTTGCAGAGCTACCATCATTAGACACAACAATGACATCACAAAGATAACCAGTTTGCTGCCATAAACCAGAACTTGAATTAACTCGGTTTAAGATTAAATCAGTGAATTTGCCAGCATCTGTACTAATCAACTGATGAGGAAGGGATTGACTATAATATTTCTTCTCAAGAATATTATGAAGTGCTCGGATATTGTAACGAAAACCATGAATGAAGCCAGACTGCTTTTTCTTAAAGTCACGCATGTGCATCAAGACCCCAGCAAAGTATAGATCTGGCACATTAGTTGACTCCCACTCACTAGTTTGATTAGGGAACCTTTGATTGATAGTTAATTCTGGTTTGCAAGAATCATCAAAAATTGAATCATCAAATTTAAAGCCTGTACAAACAATTACGCGATCATAAACTAAAGTTTCTTTTTCACCATCAGCATGCGAATAATCAAAATGTACAATATATTCTCCCTGGACATACTCAATATTTTCTATATCTGCATCAATTAAAACATTCTGTGATTTTAATTGATATGTATCGAGCAAATTATTGTTAACGGCTCTCAGATGACCAACATACTTAGTCTTCCATGCCATAGAGATGGGATTAGGACTTGCAATGTGAAGCAGTGAAGTAGTGCTAACCAAGTTATCTGCAGTTTCAAAACCAGAATTCCCTTTGCCGATAATCAAGACACGCTGATTAGCAAAGTCATCTGCATCAATGGATATATCAGTATAGTTTTCAGCATACTCAATTCCAGGTATATTCGGAACATATGGAATAGCAGTACCTGAAGCAATGATTAGCCTTTTTGATTTGTAGCAATTACCGTTCTGATCATAAACTGTAAAGGTTTTATTTTTCGATACTTTACTCACCTTGCAGTTATATTCAATGTTAAGATTGAAATATTTAGCAAAATCACCGAGATATTTTACGTAATCAGTTGAACTTGGGAAATAGTCCTTGCTATAAAACTTAAATAACATATCCTCGCTATCACTTAGAAGTGAGTTCCAATCCCATCTTAAATTGATTTCAGGATCGGTATAGCCAGTAAATCTTTTATTTATTGATATGAGTTTTTTATGTCTAGGATACTTTTGGAAAAAAGTTCCTGGGTTATTCCCAGCCTCTAGTATTTTGTAATCTCTTCCTGCTCTCTCTAAGAAATATCCCATTTGAAGACCTGCGGGGCCGGCCCCAATGATTAGATACTCATGCTCATTCTCAGAGAAGGATTCAAACATATTTTTATCTATATACGACATTAACTCATGAGTAAAATCGGTAAATACATCAAAAACTTTATCTACTAAAGCGTAACAGTTAGATAAGTTATAAGAGCTAGGAAGATGTTCAGAGAATAACGCTTCCTTAAGCTCTGAAGAATCTGTTTCAAGTGAATGGCTTTCCTCAGCTTCTAAATGTGAATCTCCAAAATATAAGTAGGATTGCCCCGTCTGTTCTTGAAGCTCGCTACCTACAGATGCAATAAAAGATGATGAAACCTGTGCTGTAGCTTCAATCGCTTCAATAATGATGAGCTTCTCAAGAGAAGTAGTTTGGGCAGAGCACTCTATCAATTTTCTGCATAAGGCTCTAGTTTGTACTGTTTCTTTTCCCCATACAAAACGTAGCACCTCTGAAAAACGCATAGATTTGTCAAAACCTAACTTCTTGAGATCTCGAAGAAACCAAACCCAGTGATGATCATCAGCATAGGTATGCTTATTGATCATTAACTGTATCTCGTCATCAGTTGGTTCTTCTCTCAATACACTTTTATTCAGCTCACCAAAACTCATAACAAAAGGAGCTGCACAAGGTGCAAATGAAAGGCGTGTTCTTGGGTCAACTTCTTTATTTTGAAGAAAATTAAAGAACGGTAATTTTTCAAATGTTTTCTTCTTCATTTCAATGTAAGCAAGAACATCCTTCATAAATGCAGTTCTCCTGATTGAGATTGATAGGTATACAGGTACACGAAATACCAGAAGAAATTCTCTGTATTTTCTTCCGTAATAAGATAAAAACTTGATCATCAACCTAAATATCGATGATCAAAAGAACAAATTGATCTTGGCCCAAGATGAAATAGACTCGAAGATATTGATAGAAGGCTACCAAACATCTACCAGAAAAATTAAGAGAATAAATTCCTACTATTCCTAATAAGAATAGTTAGAATTTATTTGATTGCTGATATATAATTCATCCGTAAGATTACTGATTATAGAGATAAGACAAAAAATATGTTCCGAAAATATACGGATAAAAAATAGATAATTGTAACAATATATTAAGTATTTTTATACTAAAAAATATTAATATTAAAATGGTAAGTTTATACACAAAAAAATTAAACTACCCATGTTGTATGTATAACTAGATACACTATGAAATTAGTCTTGGAGTAACTACTACTAGGAGTTTTCTCTCATATACATACTGTGATTTTTTGAGTTGAAAGGAATTATACAATACACAGAAAAAATACTGATATGTCTAAGAGTAAGTATTAGAATGAAAATTAATTTCAAGTTTTTATAATATATTTAATAAGTAAAATAGTAAAGAAAAAATCATGGATAGATGATATTTTCATCATTGAAAATATTTTAACTTCAGTAATATTGTTAGTAGTATATAAATCTATAATTTATATACTACTAATATTGCTTCTATTTAATAAAAGGTAGTTTTTATAAAAAAATAGTAAATCAATAAAAATAGTAATCGTTTCTTGTTTCTTTGAAAAATGAAAATTGATTTATTCCTGTATATAATTTATACCTAACTTTGTAGATGGAGATATAACGATAATATTTATTGGTATCATTAGCCTTGAAGGATAGTGTTCAATCTAATAATCTGAATTCCAAACTAGTACAGATTTTTATTCATCTTTCAGCAAATAATAGGTAATAATCATGCTGGAATTCCCTGGATATACTCTTCAAGAAGAAATATATATTGGACCAAAGACAGTCGTATTTCGTGCCATCAAAGAATCTGATAATGAATTCGTTATTTTAAAGACGGTTCAAGCTGAATACCCTTCAATTACTGAAATCAGCCAATTGAGGTATGAGTATCAAATCAGTCACAGCATTGATTATTCAGGGATAGTAAGGACCCATTCGTTAGAAATCTACAAGAATAATATTGGGATAGTTAAAGAAGACTTTAATGCCATAACACTGAAGGAGTTTTTTCAGGCCAATGCAACATCCATATCTTGTTTTCTTGAAATTGCGATCCAACTGGCCGACATACTAGGACACCTTCATCAGAAAAATATCATCCACAAAGATGTAAATCCGTCCAACATACTCATTAATACTGAAACAACCCAAGTAAAAATTACTGATTTTAGCATTGCTTCTCGGCTACAGACAGAGACCTACCAACGCAGTGACTATACACTTTTAGAAGGGACGCCAGCCTATATATCTCCAGAGCAAACGGGACGGATGAATCGTGCACTGGATTATCGTACTGACTTGTATTCTCTAGGAGTAACTTTTTACGAATTGCTCGTAGGCCATCTTCCTTTTCAGACTTCAGATATATTAGAACTCATTCACTATCACATATCTGAATATCCCTTACCTCCTGATAGATCAAGTTCTGGCGTTCCTACTGTCTTGTCTGATATTGTCATGAAATTAATGGCAAAAAATGCTGAAGAACGCTATCAGAGCGCATTAGGACTGAAAGCTGATCTTGAGTACTGCTTAAGTCAACTAACAAGTAGAGATCATATTCCTCTTTTCACACTGGGCAAGCTCGATCATAATAGCCAATTTCTCATTCCACAGAAGCTATACGGTCGTGCAACCGAAGTATCCAGATTACTTTCTGCATTTGCAAGAGTAAGTAACGGTGATACAGAGCTAATGTTGGTTAGTGGTTACTCGGGAATTGGTAAGACCTCTATTGTAAATGAGATACATAAACCAATTCTTCAGAAAAGAGGCTTTTTTGTTCGAGGTAAATTTGAACAGTTTCAAAGGAATATCCCATATTTTGCTTTTCTTCAAGGATTTCGGGAGTTTACTAAGTATTTGCTTTCAGAGCCACCTGAAATTATCGATTCTTGGCGAATGAAATTACTTTCTACGCTAGGTAACAATGGTCAAATTATCATCGATCAAATTCCTGAAATAGAGTTAATTATTGGTTCACAGCCTGAAGTGCCAGAGTTAGGCACTATTGAGGCTCAAAATCGTTTTAACCAGATATTTCAATCATTCATTCGTGTATTTAGCCAAGCAGAGCATCCGCTAGTAATATTTTTAGATGACTTACAGTGGGCAGATTTTGCATCTCTAAAATTTATCGAGAGAGTATTATTAAATCCTAATAATCATCATTTGTTATTGATTGGAGCTTATAGAGATAATGAGGTAAATGCAATCCATCCGTTAGCTCAACTAATTAGTAGTACGAATAATAAGACTACTAAAGCTACTAATATTTATTTGAAACCCCTACAATTAAATGCAGTTCATCAGTTGGTTCTTGAGACTTTGCATAGTGATCCTGATGATTCCATATTATTGTCTGAGCTTGTATACAACAAGTCTGGAGGAAATCCATTTTACCTAAATCAGCTGCTTTTAGCCCTTTATCATGAAAAATGTATTTACTTTAATTATCAAGAAGAGAAATGGGTTTGGAATATACAAAAGATTCAATCGGTGAAAATTTCTGATTTTAGTATTATTGATTTGATTATAAAAAGTATTGAAGAATTACCTGCTGAAACACAGAGGATACTAAGATTCGCAGCATGTATTGGAAATAATTTTAACTTAAAGACTCTTTCAATAATTTCTAAGAAATCAATGCATGATACTGCGAGAGAACTGTGGCATGCTCTTCAGAAAGGTTTGGTCTTGCCATTAGATAAAAACTATAAAATTCCACTTGTCTCTATGAGTAGGAAGAGTGAGATAGAGGATAATATAAACTATCAGTTTTTACATGACAGAGTCCAACAATCAGTATATTCACTAATACCAAGTGAAAAGCGTAAACGTTTTCATCTAAATATAGGAGAGATTCTTCTCAATAAACGAGCTGAGATAGAGAAATATAATGATAATGATATATTTGATATTGTTAATCAGATGAATTTTGGGATTGATCTTTTAATTAGTCAATCTCAAAGAACACAACTAGCATATCTTAACCAATCTGCTGGTAAAAAAGCAAAACATTCGGCAGCCTATGAAGCAGCTAAGCAATACTATGATATTTGCCTAAAATTACTTCCTGATACAAGTTGGCAAGATAATTATGATTATACAATAAATGTCTATCTATCAGCCTTAGAACTGTCATATTTGAACATTGATTTTGAATGTGCTTCATCCCTCTTAGAAAAGATACTAAGTGTAGCAAATAAACAAGAAGATATTGTTCAAGCTTATGAATTTCAGATTCCATACTATTTCACACAAAATCAGCCTGTTAAAGCTATCAGTACTGCTCTAAAAGCACTGAAGATGCTAGGGATATCACTTCCTTATAGGCCCAATGAGATTGACATCCTTATCGGAATTTTGAGGGTTAAAATATTCCAGAAAAATATAAAAATAAGTGATTTAGCTAATCTTCGAATAATGGATGACTCCAGATATCTATTAGCAATGCGGATACTAATGGCTGTCATACCAGCTACATTCGTGGCAAATCCAAAGTTGTTTCCTGTTGCAATTTCTAAAATGGTTGAGCTTTCCCTGAGATATGGAAATTCTCAGTATTCAATCTTCGCATATAACAGCTATGGTACTCTTCAATGCGGCCCGTTACAGAACTTTAATGCTGGATATAGCTATAGTATTTTAGCTCTTGACTTACTCAAAAAATATAATGCTGTTGAATTTTCAGCTAAAGCATATATGGTCTTTAATGTGTTCAATAGGCTATGGATTGATCATATTAATAAATCTGTTGAATCTCTGCCTACAGGGATAACAATGGGCCTTGAATATGGAGACTTGGAATATGCATTACATTGTGCTTCTTTTTGTGGGATTTTTAATTTTTTGAGTGGCTCTACCTTGGATGATGTTAGAGAAAAACAGAAGCAGTATTCTGAATTTTTGTTGGCAAATAAGCAAGAGTTTCAGCTATATCATAGTAATGTATGGAGACAAGCTTCTGAAAATTTAGCCAATAACAAATTTATAACTTATAAGCTTAAAGGATCTTTTTTTGATGCCCAAAAAGACTTGCCTTTATTGCTAGATTCTAATAATGAATTATGTATTGTAGCCTGTTACTTAGCAAGTTCAATGCTTGCATATATCTTCAATCAATTTCGATCGGCATTGATGTTTGCAAATTATACTGATAGTTATATTTCAGGTGTACCAGGTCTTATATATATCGCTATTCATTATTTTTATATGTCGTTATCTATTTTATATCAGTACCCAAATCTAGAAAAAGAGACTCAAAAACCTTTGCTAAAAAAAGTAAAAAAAATAATCAATAAGCTTGAATTCTGGTCTAAAAGTTGTCCAGAAAATTTTTTTCATAAGTATCAATTAGTGAAAGCAGAATATTCACGAGTTTTGTTAAAGTATCCAGAGGCTATGGATCTTTATGATCTAGCAATTTCTGCTGCTGCGAAATCTGGTTATGTACAAGAAGAAGCAATTGCTAACGAGCGGGCCGCAGAATTTTATTTTGAAATTGGAAGAGATAAAGTTGCCCAGGTCTATTTAAGTGATGCATATTACGGTTATGCTAAATGGGGGGCGATCGCTAAGGTTCGCCAATTAGAAGAGCAATACCCTGCTATTTTCTCTCGATTACAGAAGTCTTCTCATGCAATATCCTCTATTCAAACTACTGAAAGCTCTTCTACTACAACTGGCCTGATCGACTTAGATTTAGCTTCAGTCTTAAAAGCCTCACAAGCTATATCTGAAGAAATAATATTAGACCAACTTCTGGAAAAATTAATGCAAGTTTTGATGCAGAGTGCAGGTGCTCAAGCAATTTTTCTGATTCTAGATAGAAGCCATCATTTTGTTATAGAAGCCTCAGCAACAAAGGACAGTAAATCTATCCGGCAATCAATACCTGTGGCTTCTAGTGCACAAGTTCCTTGCTCCATAATTAATTATGTTGCCCGAACACTAGAACCTGTTTTCTTAGGAACTGCTACTACATCAAATTTCTCCAATGATCCATATATCCAATTACACCAAATAAAATCCTTGCTTTGTCTACCCATGATTAATCAAGGACACCTCATGGGGATGGTTTATTTAGAAAATAATCTCGCTTATGATGCTTTTCGAGGTGATCATTTAGAAGTATTACGCTTGTTATGTGCCCAAGCTGCTATTTCCCTTGAGAATGCCTATTTATATGAAGATTTACAGCAATCTCAAGCTAGAGAACAAGCTGAGCGAGAAATTAATGAATTGAAATCTCGTTTTATCTCGATGACTTCCCATGAATTCCGAACCCCTTTAACAGCTATTTTAGGGACAACAGAGTTAATCAAGCATTATGGACAAGGGTGGGATACTAATAAGCAACATACTTATCTAGATCGTATCCAAAAGAATGTTAAGCATATGACTGGACTTCTAGATGATGTCTTAGTTTTGAGCAAAGCTGATGTCAATAAAGTTGAGTTTAATCCTAAACTAATTAACCTTAAAGTTTTCTGCAGTAGTCTTGTTGAAGAATTTCAACTCAATACTAAACGCGATCAACAGATTGAGTTTGATGTTTTTGGGAATCAACATGAGGTCTATTCTGACGAGAAAATTCTGAGACAAATCCTCAGTAACTTATTGTCCAATGCCATTAAATATTCTCCTGAAAGTACTAGTGTTCGATTTCAGGTCAATGTCAATGAAGAAGAGGTAACCTTTTTCATAAAAGATCAAGGAATTGGGATTCCTGAAGCTGATCAGCAGCATCTGTTTGAATCATTTCATCGCGCTACAAATGTTGGACAAATTCAAGGTACAGGCCTAGGTCTCGCAATTGTTAAAAAGTCCGTTGAGCTGCATCGGGGGACGATCGATTTTGAGAGTATTGCAGATAAAGGCACAACTTTTATTGTCAAGCTGCCGATTACTACAGAAGCATTAGGCCTTGAAACCCATTAGCCATGTGCTGCTTTTTCAAAGGCTAACGCTGCATCTATGGTTGCATCGACCTGGAAGAGTTGTTCTGAGATCGCAGGTGATACTGTAAACGTATCGAGGGATTGCTGAGTAAGAGCAGTAATGTCTTCAATGCTGCGAATACTAGCAACTAAAAGCTTGGTAGAACTCTTGACTCCGTTCAGACCTCTTTGCATCGAAATGATATCTTGCCTACCGTCTTGTCCCAGATCTGTCATGCGTCCTAAATAGGGGGCGGCATAGTCAGCCTTCAAGGCAGCAGAAATCAATGCCTGGTGAACAGCATAAACCCCAGTTAAAGTTACCCGTATTCCTTGTTGGATTAATTGGGCTGCAGCTTCTGTGCCTGTCAACGTGATAGGTACTTTGACGACTACGCGGGAATCAATCGCTGCGATCGCAGTTCCTCGACGAACTAAATCCTCAACTTCAGTCCCCCAGGTCTGTAAATGAATTTCTTGAGCACCTCTCTGAAAGGCGGCTGTGGCTAGCCCTTGGAGTTGGTCAAGGGTGCAAGGAATATGGGCTCTCTCCAATAAGGTTGGGTTGGTTGTAACGCCATAGAATAAGCCCTTGCTCAACCAAAAATCCCAGGCCTTGATATCTGCGGTATCTAAAAATAGGTACATAAAGCCACTTCCGCGTAACCCTTGCCAGAGAATCTTACCCGAAATAGGGGGCTATCCCATTCGTTTTTGGATCTGTGTAAATGCCACCCGAACTAAGCCGGATAAATCCGTAGTCGGCGGTTCGGATCTTCTCCAAAGCTACGAGACTGTAAGCGGTAATGCTCAATCAATTCATGCTGCATTTTGCGAATACTAGCAGAACGGGGGAGTAGCTCCACTGGCTGCTTTTTGGGGATAACGATTTGTTCAACCGCCAACCTGGCTTCTTCCAGCGCTTCGATCTCATCGTCATCATTACTGCCGGAAAACAGCTTGAGATCCACCAATTCCGGGGTACCTGGATCATCCATATTCACTAGTCGGCGTAAACCTCTGGCAATTTGAGGGATGGTGCTCGACTTAACGGTGTGGATGGGGACCTGGCGGGTCTTGGCTAGATTGCGCAATTTGGAATGATGCTTAAGATGCGATCGCAAGGCAAATATCACATCCGCATGATCCATATCCTTGGTGAGCACAATCGGTAGATTCAAGGTGGTAATCACCTGATCGAGTTGAGACCGACTCACAGCATAGGGATAGACATGGAGGGGCAGATCCTCGCCATTGGGGCCAGCAGCAAAATGGAGGGTATTGCCATACTGATCTTGCTGCTGCAAAGACGCATCCAGTAGCGTTTGAAACTCATTGAAATCTGTTTTAGCTGGGGCAACCGGATTGGGGACGGGCTTCATCCGACCTGAGGATCGCCAGCCACTGGGAGCAGACTCAATGGGCGTCGGCTCAACGATAGGCGAGGTCGATAGTTCATGGGTGATGGTGACCTTGCCGCTCTCGCTAACCGTCCGGACTTGGGGATTCGGCATCCGACCGCGCAGGAGGTTGTCAATTGTGTTGGCGACCTCTTCATGGACAATCCACCGGGACCGCTCTAGCATTTCGACGGCGATATCGAAGGTCGGAGGCGCCTTCCGCTCTAGCACACTTTTTTGGCTACCTCGGCGACGGGCTTCATCATCTCCAAGGGTGACGGACTGAATCCCCCCGACCAGATCAGACAAGGTGGGGTTTTTCAGCAAGTTCTCAATCCGGTTGCCGTGAGCAGTACCGATCAGTTGCACCCCTCGTTCGGCAATGGTGCGGGCCGCTGCCGCTTCCAGTTCGGTGCCAATTTCATCAATCACGATCACTTCTGGAGTATGGTTCTCCACTGCCTCAATCATCACCTGATGTTGCAGTTCAGGACGGGCCACCTGCATCCGCCGAGCCCGACCAATGGCGGGGTGAGGAATATCGCCATCCCCAGCAATCTCGTTGGAGGTGTCAATAATCACGACCCGCTTAAGCAGGTCATCGGCCAGGACCCGGGCAATTTCTCGCAGGGCAGTGGTTTTACCGACACCGGGACGTCCCAGCATCAGGATGGAACGGCCACTTTCCACCAGGTCACGAATAATTTCGGTGGTGCCTAACACCGCCCGACCGACGCGGCAAGTGAGTCCAATAATCTCCCCTTGACGGTTGCGCATGGCGCTAATCCGATGCAGGGTCCGCTCAATACCGGCCCGGTTATCGCCACTGAAGTGACTGACCCGCTGGATGCAGTAGTCTAAATCGTCTCGGCTAATAGGTTCTGTGGATAAATATTCGGCTTGGCCAGGGAAGCGAGCTTCCGGTTGGCGACCCAGATCCATCACCACTTCAATCATCACACTGCGTTGGGGATGGTGTTGCAGGTGAGATCGCAATGTCTCGGGCAAAATATCGAGCAATTGTTCAAGATTATCGGTGATTTGCTGGTTTTCTCCTGATGCTTGTTCAACCATGAATTTGCAGTAAATGAAATAACAAAGGGCTAGCCGCGAGCTAGCAGATCCGAGATGAGCTCCCCCGGCTCACCGATGGGACTAGCGGTAAATCTTGGCCAAGCGTGCTCCTAGGCTGAGGTTGATTCAAGCCAGGCTTGAGCTGGGCCACCAATGCAGAGGCTAGAGAGACGGCCTCTTGTAGTAATTGAGCATGATCTTCGATCTGATGGGTCGATAAGGTTTCCAATTGAGTTTGCAGGGGGGCGAGGAGGTTTCGGGCAAAACTGCCGTAGGCGACCCCCGCGATATAGGATGCATAAATGGTCATGGATGAACTCATCAACCGAGGATGCAGTAACCCTTTGGCTTTGAGTTTAGCAATAGTATGCCGATTTGTGCCGCCGGCCAGTTGGACATAACCGGGTAATTGTGCTTTTAAAACTTTTTCGGCTAGGAGTACGGTCGCTCGGGTGGTACCGTCCCCAATGTCTCCACTCATGGGGCGGCCATCGGTCTGCCAGATGAGGGTAGGGGGTAACGGCTCCATCAGTTGATAGAGACTCGCTAGATAATCCAGAAGACCCTCCCCATCAGGACAGCTGACCGCCAAGACCTGTAAATGGGGCACAAAGGGTTGGAGGGCTTGCCATAACTGCTCAAAATCGGCCAAATGTCCCACTTGGGTGTGAATTTCTAAGGCTTGCACCACGCCAGCCTGAATAAAGGGGCCGACGATGTCGGGTTTAGCGGTGTGGGACACCGTGGCGATTTGCTCGATGGGGCAAACGGGTAAACAGCGGCCACAACCATAACATCGATCGGTCACGATGCCGGGACTGGGAAATGCGATCGCATCTGCAGGACAAACCTGCACACAGGGTTGAGGGCAGTCAGACGGACATTGTTCAGGCTGGAGGGTCGCCTTGCGAAAATGCGGATCCTCACCCGCATTGAGGCTCACCATCAACAGGGGACGAGGATGGGTAGGGGAGAGCTGGAGCGCGATTGCGATCCCATCTTCCGCGACAGCAATTACAGCTGGATCCGCCGCAACATCAATACAGTCGGCTCCTGCCAGGGTATAGGCCAACACCAGATTGCGGACAGCGGGTAAATGCTGATAACTGGCTCCACAAATTAACTTGAACCAGGTGCCTTGAGCGAGGGACTGGAGAGGAGAAGCAAAATCAATCACCCTAACAGCCTAATCTGAATTGATTAGTCCTGGGTTAACCTTTTGCCTTGTCTTAAGGGAGTCGGGATATACAGGTGTCTAAGCTGCAGCGACGATGTCGGAGAGGGGCTGCCATTCAAAAGTCCGCGCACCCCCTAGCTCAACCACTACCTTTAAGCGAGGCTCAGAGGCTGTAATGGCGCTAAGGTAGGCCAGTTCTTGCTTCGCTAGTCGCTTCCCGTCATAAAGCCATAAGGCTAAGCCCTTAGCTTGGGGGGGCAAATTCTCTAATTGATAGGTAACGAAGGGGGGCAAGAAATAAGTGCGAATTTGATTTTTGCCTAAATGAGGAGGGCGCACCCCATGGACATCGGTGAAGTAAGAGGCTAAATCCCCCATGCCTGGGGCTGACACAAATAATGTCAGGTAGCCCGTTGCCCGGAGTCGGCGCTTGTAGCGGCCTTCAAATCCGCCTTCAGACGGAACATAAATGCCAACAGCGCCCGATTGTTCAATGGTGCGAATGAATTTTTTCCCGGTCGCAAGCAGTGGCATAAGCAGAAATTTATCTTGAGTGTTGATGGACGCATAAATACTTACCCTAAACTTACACGAAATCCAGGGTTTCTGTTCACTTCTTCCCCATCAATTCAGCGATGGGAATCCGCGGGATTGGCTCAGTCCGATGTTGAGTCACCTCGATAGCGGGGAAAAACAGCCAAGAATCGTCCAAATTACCGCCATACCAGAGCCAATTAATAGGCTGCTATTCTTCCAGACTCCGGCATTCAGTATTTTCCCTGAGGATATTTGTAAAGATTTGTGAATAATTGATAAGTAATTGATAGATGTTGCTTGCCTTCTACCGATCTTCAGGGCAGGGGGGAGGTGGTGTCTTCCCCAAATAAAAGCACTTATTCATTTTAATGCGGAGATAAGCACTAGCAATGATTTACGATGTAACGTTTCGAGATGAAACAACTGGGGAAGAGAATACCATTTGTGTCCCAGAGGATGAGTATATTTACGATGCAGCGGAGTTAGAAGGCCTAGAACTTCCCGCCTCTTGTCGGTCTGGATCTTGTATTACGTGTGTCGGCAAAGTTGTTGATGGTGAAGTCGAGCATGATCGCTCTATTTTGAGCGATGCAGAAGAAGAAGCCGGTTTCATGCTGACCTGCTGTGCTTATGCTCGTTCCAACTGCACGATTTTAGTTAAGCAAGAAGATGAACTCTTAGATTTTGCTGCTGTGTAGTTTCCCGTCAGAGACGGGCGTGTTGAAACTTTGTCAACGAAGTTCACTGTAGGGCTTGGGCCCTTTGGAAACGTGGACGCTCTGAGCAGCTCCCATCTTTGGCCTGATAATACAGTCTGGGTCGTACCCCTAAGGTCACCCACCATCCCTGGCTTCTAGATTGGAGAGGTTCTGTTTAGGGAATATGTTAGGGGTCGCTGGGTAAACTAAGGCTGCCCCATAGGATGATGCCGTTACCTTGAGAACAATTGATGCAGCGTTCTGTCTTATCTCAATCTTGGCGTCAACGGTTACAGCCTCGGTCGCTCCCTCCTGAAGACTCCAGAGCGCTGCGTTTAGGAGTGCAAATCCTGGTCTGTGTGGGAATCCTGGCGACCGATTCGGCGACAGGGAGCTGGCACAGTTTATGGGCGATTCCATTGAGTTTGATGGGGGCCACCTGGAGTTGGCGACAGCGGCATCGTCGAAATATTGCCGCCAAATGCGGGATTGCCATTGGTATGATCCTCGTCTTGGTCGTCTTTCTCAACCGTTTAGCGGGCCAAGCGGGGGATTCGCGTATCCTGTTGACGGAGTTGCTGATTCAGGTGCAAATCCTGCATGCCTTTGACCTCCCCCGACGTAAAGATTTGGGGTACTCGGCGGTGATTGGCATCATTTTAGTTGGAGTCGCAGCCACCGTCAGCGAAACCATGGTGTTTGGGGGATGGCTCTTACTGTTTATTGCTTGCGCCTTACCCGTTCTTATCCTCGATTATCGATCCCGTCTAGGGTTGAAGCTGCTCAAACGTCGTTCGGTGAGCTTGCCCCCCGCCCAGATTGGCAGGATGCTAGTGGCCGTGGTGACCGTGGGATTGGTCATTTTTGCTCTGCTGCCCCGCTTACCTGGATACCAGTTGAGAACGTTACCCGTGAGTGCGGCGATTGATATTCCGGGTAAGTTTGATGCCCAGCAAATTGTTAATCCTGGTTATGGTCAGGGAGATAGTGCCACTTGGGATGGCACAGGGCAAGACGGCGAAGATCTGGAGGGAGAGATTATCTTTGATGATCAGTTTTATTACGGGTTCAGTCAACGCATTAATCAAAATTTGCGAGGTGTCCTCAAACCGGAAATTGTGATGCGAGTGAGGTCCCAAGCTCCTGGGTTTTGGCGGGTCTTAGCCTTTGACGAATATACAGGTCAAGGCTGGCAGATGTCTCGCAATGATAAATCCGAAACCTTGAGCCGACCAGCGTGGTCCTATCGGTTTGTGGTGCCTCAACTCGGTCAGCGAGGCCGCACCAAAGAAGTGATTCAAACCTATTCCATCGTTTCTCGCTTTCCCAATCTGATTCCTGCCCTTAGTCAAGCCCGTGAAGTCTATTTCCCGACTCGTGAAATTGCTCAAGATCCAGAAGGGGGATTTCGGTCGCCTGTGCAGCTTCAGGATGGACTAACCTACTCGGTGATTTCAGATGTTCCGTATCGCGATCGCAAGCAGTTACGAAAAGCCTCCCGCCAGTATCCTCAATTTATTCGCCAGCATTATCTGCAAATCCCAGATGGCATTGCGTCTCAGATTAAAGAGCAGACCGAAGCCCTCTTAGAAAAAGCCAATCGTCCTCCCATTTCCGCTTATGAGAAAGCCCTGTATTTAGCGCAAAGCCTCAAACAAACCTATTCACTGCAGCCTGATCTGCCGGTGCTTGAGGCAGAAGAAGATTTGGTGAGTGCCTTCCTATTCAGGTATCAAGGAGGCTATCCTGATCACTTCTCCACAGCCTTAACCATGATGTTACGCTCCATCGGCATCCCCGCACGCCTAGTCACGGGATTTGCCCCTGGGGAATTTAATGCGTTCACGGGGCTATATGAAGTGAAAAATGTAGATGCCTTTGCGATGGCGGAGGTCTACATTCCCCAGTTTGGTTGGTTTACCTTTGATCCTATTCCCGGACATGACTTGGTTCCCCCGTCCGTAGATGACGACTACACCTTCTCGGTGTTGAAGACCTTATGGAACTGGGTAGCGGGTTGGTTACCCTCGCCGATGATGAATGGATTGACGGCAATATTTGCCATGATCGGTGCAGGGTTGGCCCAAGCCTTAGGATTTTTTACAGGGGGTTGGCAAGGCTGGATGGCAGGACTACTGGTGCTGAGTGCTATCGCGGTACTCGGCTGGTTGGCTCCTCAAGGCTGGCAATGGTGGCGCTATCGGCGACGTCTGGCAACGTTGCCACCTATGGAAAAGCTATACCAGCGAATGCTGCATGTATTAGCGAATCGAGGTGTACCTAAACGCCCCCATGAAACGCCATTTGAATATACCCATCGTTTACATCAAAAAGGGGAAGGGGCAATCGCTGACCTCGTAACTGAGATTTCCCAGATTTATGTAAGTTGGCGATATGGCCATCAACCTTGTGACTTCAGTGACGTTCATCTCAGATTTCAAGCCCTCAGGGAAAAATTGAGGTCGCAGTAGGTCTGCACACCTTAAATGAGCTGACAATGAGGCTACAAAATATTTTTGGTTTGCCTACTCTTTGAAGTTTTACTCAAAAGTAAATTCTGATGGGTTTTTAGTCCATACTAATACTAAGAATCATCCGTATATTGCTGCTATTTGTTACCAAGAATTCGCTCCTAGAGCAAAAATACGTGATTTTACGCATATGTTCTCAGGGTTAAACGGTCCATCCTAAGAATGAAGGCATGTACCTGAAAAAGTTGTTCTAGATCAAATCTGCCACTTGCCATCTTGCTGAGCTGGTAACTGCCAATGCTCTGACTATTAACTACCAAATCAGTTAGTTTATGACCTATACCTCCAGTCTTCCAACACCCACCCAACAGGACAAACCACAGGTCGCACCTGCCAAAGTGCTACAGAAAGTGATCTCTGAGCAACGGTCTGGCCGCATCACTATCACTGATTCTCGTGATCCGTCGATTAGCTGGCGGGTGTATCTAGGCGGTGGGCAAATGCATTTTGCAGAGAGCACAATGGGACATGCCGAGCGATTACCCTACGTGCTCAAAAAGCAGCTACCCGACTTTAATTTATCTGAGCCTCTACCGAATAATACGTCAGAGTATTCCTATCTGTGCAAGTATTGGCAGGCCAATAATTTACCTCTTAATTTCTTCCGAAAACTGTTGGCTATTCTGACTCAAGAAGCCTTGATGCAGTTCTTAGCTCTCCCCCAAGGCTACTTAGAGTTTGAGCCCAATGTAGGGTTGGATCCACTGTTGCTATCTGCTCCGTTTCGGCAGCTGGTTTTACCGGTCCGTGATCAAATTAATCAATGGGCACAGCTGCAGGCTGTCATTGGTTCTCCCTTCCAGAAGCCCCGTTTGGAAGACCCCGATCAATTCCTAAAATTAGCTTGGAAGGAAAATGGCCAAGGGCGACACTTACAAAATATCGTCAATCTATTAGAACAAGACCTTTGCTTCTATGAGTTGGCCAACCAGGTAGATATGGATGTCTTGACGCTGGTGTCTGATTTAGCGCCGATGGTCCAAGCTGGAGCCATCAGTCTGCACCCGTATCGAGTGATCGAAGAGCAAGTTCGCCCCGTGGTTGCTTGTGTAGATGATAGTCAAACCATTCAACAATTTGTGAAACTGTCCCTAGAGGCAGAAGGCTTTGAAGTCCTGCAATTGATGGATCCGAAACAGGCATTAACGGTCTTAATTGAGCAACAACCCAACGTCATTCTTATGGACATTGAAATGCCGAAGATGGATGGGTATGAGCTGTGTCGCATGGTTCGCCAAGTCGATATGCTCAAGGAAATCCCTGTTGTGATGTTGACAGGTCGAGAAGGTCTGATTGACCGGATGAGAGCCCGGATGTCTGGATGTACCGCCTATTTGACCAAGCCATTTAATCCTCAAGAATTATTAGCCTTGGTACAAAAATTGTCGGCTGAAGGCGCAGCCGTATCCCAGATGTAGTGTTCAAGAGTTACTGTGTACAGTAATCGCTGCATCACAACCATTAGTGCAATCGCCCGACAGGGCTTATTACCAGCGAGTTCCTTTTCAGTGCGCGTTTCAAACTCTCTGATCGTCATTGTCTACGAGGGTAAGTAGACTGGAACCACAGTGATGGGTGAGGGTGCTATGCAGCGTTTATGGTTTCAATTCTTGCTAGTGGGTTTATGCCTTACGGCTTGTCAACTGCAAGCCAGCGAACTTCCTGCCACCACGCAACCGCCGGATCAGGGCAAAATTACAGCATTACAAACTGAATTTGAGCAAGAAATGAAAATGCAGCTTGCTCAAAAAGATCTTGATGACTATAGCTTTACGGAATTGTCTGATATTGCTTTGAGCGCTGCGAAGAAAGTGTATGGGGCTAACCCACAGCTTATGAAGCAAAAAGCTTTGTTTGATTTGCAGCAGATGACAGTTTTAGACGCTCAAATCTTATCTGGTTACCAGGTCAAAGAATCCCTAAACATTAGGGATTTGGAGAAGGGAATATCTGGCTTTTCCCCAGCGAAGTCTGAACAAGTCTTGGAAGACTTTCTCCCCCTCTTCTATGGTAAAACGCCGGGGGATGTGGCCCTCAGATTGAAGCAGATGATTTATTTGCGTCATACGGGGCCTAAGCAGGTGGGGCAACGAGCCATCATTAGCCAGTTTATTCCTGACCGGACCTACCGGATTCAGGCCAGTGATCCACCGCAATTGGCAGTCAAAACCTTTGAGGAAGACATCTTCGTTATGACGGTTCAAGTCACGGAGTCGGGACTCATCAAGCCTTTGCAAGTAAACTGGATGCAACCTAAAGAGGTATCCCAGAAATAGCTAGCTCGACTAGATTATTGCCAGCCCCCTAAATTGGACATAAGTTGTCGGTTGAGATGATCTGGGATGGAGTTTGGGGGAGGCGTCTCAGTTTCTCTACAAATCAGCACTGAACAGGGGGCATGATGCATGACGTAATTGCTGACACTCCCTAATAACCATTCACTCAGACCGGCTCGTCCTCGACTCCCGAGCAAAATTAAGTCAGCCTGCCATTCCTTCGCCACTTCGCAAATGGTTTCACCAGGAGCGCCCTGTTTTTGGGTGGTTCTGACAGACACGCCTGCTAACCTTGCTTCTTCAGATTGGGCCTCCAGAATATCTTGGGCGGTATGGGCATATTGCTCCCACTGTTGCTGATAGACCTTAATTGAGGTGGCTGATAACCCTGGATAGTAATACATGCTAGGGAAGGACGTGGGGGCATCAGGGGCATCCTGGTCATCCATGGATAGTACATGTAATAACATCAAATTCGCCTGGGTGGTGGCAGCTAAATCAAGGGCTTGATCAAAGACATCCAGAGCTGTTTCTGAATGGTCAAGGGCAACTAATATCTTGCGGAACATGATGAATACCTCCGAGGGGCGTGGAAAACGATATGAGACTAGGACGGTTGAGACGATGACAGGTGCGTTTCAGCTTGGGCAATCGTGAACCTTGTTTTGAGCACTGAATCAGGATTGAGACTGATGGAGTCAATCCCTTGTTCAACGAGGAAATGGGCAAATTCTGGGTAATCGCTGGGGGCTTGGCCACAAATACCGACTTTGCAGTGATGGCGTTTGGCCTGGTCAATCACTTGACGAATCAGGGATTGCACACCTTCATGACGTTCATCAAAGAGGTGGGCGACTAAGGCTGAGTCTCGATCAATCCCTAGGGCTAATTGGGTGAGATCGTTGGAGCCAATGGAAAACCCATCAAAGATTTGGCTGAATTGATCCGCCAAAATGACGTTGCTGGGTACTTCACACATCACATAAACCTGGAGGCCATTTTCCCCCTGGACTAACCCAGCATTCGCCATTTCTGCAATAACTTTGCGGCCTTCTTCTGGTGTTCGGCAGAAGGGCACCATGGGGATCACGTTGGTTAAGCCCATCTCGTCTCGGACGATCTTGAGGGCTTTACATTCCAAACCAAAGGCTTCTCGAAACGTATCGTCGTAGTAACGAGATGCCCCCCGCCATCCCAGCATGGGATTTTCTTCCTGAGGTTCAAATTGCTGACCGCCGAGTAAGTTTGCATATTCATTACTCTTGAAATCAGACAGTCTGACAATGACAGGCTTGGGATAAAACGCAGCGGCAATAATGCCTACCCCATGGGTGAGCTGATCCACAAAGAAGTCTGGTTTGAAGGGATAGTGGCGAGTCAGGTGGGCAATTTCTTGTTGAGCTAACGGATCTTCCAGTTGATCGAAATGGATTAAGGCCAGGGGATGCGCTTTGATATGGTTGGCAATAATAAATTCCAAACGGGCGAGGCCCACGCCATCACAGGGCAGGGCTGCCAGTCTAAAGGCTTGGTCAGGATTTCCCACATTGAGCAGGATTTTAGTTTGGGTGGTGGGGAGCTGTTCTAGTTGGGTTTCTTGAACGGTAAAGGACAGTAGCCCATCGTAAATATGGCCGACTTCCCCTTCACAGCAGGCAACCGTGACCAGCCGACCGTTGGGGATCTGGTCGGTGGCATTGCCACAACCGACAATAGCAGGGATGCCCAATTCCCGAGCAATAATCGCGGCATGGCAGGTTCGCCCACCTTGGTTGGTAACAATGGCTGCTGCCTGCTTCATGATCGGTTCCCAATCGGGATCCGTTTTATGGGTGATTAAGACGTCCCCAGGCTGAAACGCACTGATTTGACTGACATGTTTAATGATTTGCCCCCGTCCCTGGCCAATCAATTCCCCTACGGCTCGACCGGTGCTCAGAACTGGCCCGGTTGTATCTAACTGATACGTCTTGAGCAGGGTGTCCGATTTTTGCGACTGTACTGTCTCCGGCCGGGCTTGGACGATATAGAGTTCCCCGGTGAATTCATCTTGAGCCCATTCAATATCCATGGGGGTGTAGGTGCCCCGCACGGCAGAATAATGATCTTCAATTTTGCAAGCCCATTGGGCGAGGGTAAGAATTTCTGGGTTGGTGAGGGTGAATTTCTGGCGATCGCCTGCAGATACGGGCACATTTTTCGTGAGTTTACTGCCCTCTTGGTCGTAAACCATTTTGATCTCTTTACTGCCGAGTCGCTTAGATAGAATTGGCTGATAGCCCTGTTGGAGTGTTGGTTTAAACACCAAATATTCGTCTGGGTTCACGGCACCTTGGACCACGGTTTCCCCGAGCCCGTAGGCTGCCGTGATCAGGACTGCTTGATCAAATCCAGTTTCGGTATCGATGGAGAATATCACCCCAGCGGTGCCGGATCGCACCATTTGCTGGACCCCTACAGCTAGGGCCACTGTGAAGTGGTCAAACCCTTTTAAGGTGCGATAGGAAATCGCGCGATCGGTAAAGAGAGAGGCAAAACATTTATGACAGGCTTCTAAGACCCCGCGAAGGCCTTGGACATTGAGATAGGTTTCCTGTTGCCCCGCAAAGCTGGCATCCGGTAAATCCTCTGCAGTGGCGCTGGAGCGAACGGCTACAGATAAGGATGACTGTTCACCACAGTGCTGACAGAGTCTGGAATACGCTTCACTGATAGCTAGTTCTAATCCGGGAGAAAAAGGAGTGGTCAGGATCAGTTCGCGGGCCTGCTGTGCTCGTGTGCGGAGTTGTGGAATATCTTCTACGTCTAACCCTTGTAAGAGCTGACGAAGGGGGGCTTCTAGTTGGGATTGTTGCAGAAAGGTTCGATAGGCATGGGCTGTGGTGGCAAAGCCGGTGGGTACTTGGACACCTTGCGCTCCTAGCTGTTGGATCATCTCTCCTAAGGAGGCATTCTTGCCGCCAACCAGGGGAATGTCTGCAATGCCAACCTGATCAAACCAAAGAATGAAGGACTGATGTTTGGTTGTTGGCGGTTGTTGGGGAGAGATAGGAAGCATGGGGTCTAGGTCCCGCTCTCTGGTGAAGATCGGAATCAGAATATTTGTCTTCTTTATATCCCGCTAATTTGAGAAACTTGTGAGGATTTTCGAAGACCTCGTTCAAGGAATCTGAAGCCTCAGGCCTCCTGTAAACAGGCTTGGGCTGGTAACCATTTAGGTAACCGCTGACGTCTAAGTTAGAAGTTTGGGATAAATTGGGACCATTCCAGCCAGACGAGGGTCTATGTCCTTTCAAGATGCGAGAGATTATCAAATTCTGTTTCTCAGCTTATTTTTAGTGCTAGGTATTGGAACGAAGGATTGGACCCTACGACCCGAAATGATCGGGGTTGCGATCGCAACCACAATTCTCGTCCAAGTATTAGCCTCTTATGGGACCTATCTGTACCAGCAGCGGCGTCAGCCGAACAATCGAGCCTTTAATCCCTCGATTCGCAGCGCCCTAATTACGGCATTAGGGTTGAGTTTGCTGCTGCGAACAGATCATTGGAGCACCATGATGCTGGCAGCGACCTTGGCGATCCTGAGTAAATTTGTCTGTAAGTGGAAGGGCAAACATTTTTTTAATCCAGCCAACTTTGGCATTATTGCCGCCCTCATCTTGACCTCTGATGCTTGGGTTTCCCCTGGGCAATGGGGAGCAGTGGGCTGGTATGGCCTTTTATTTGCGGGAGCGGGTGGGGTCGTGTTGCATCGGGTGGGGCGATGGGACACCTCTGTGATGTTTTTAGCCACCTATGGGGTCTGTCTGTCCCTGCGGGATCTGTGGTTAGGGTGGAGCTGGGATGTGTGGTACCACAGTTTGTCGAGTGGATCTCTGATCTTATTTGCCCTGTTTATGCTCACCGATCCCCGATCGATCCCGGATGCCCGAGGAGCCCGTCTGCTCTGGTCTAGTAGTATCGCGGTCGTCACGTTTGTGCTACAAACGAAGCTGTATTTATCCACCGGAATTTTCTGGGCATTGTTTGCTTTAGCCCCCTTAACGGTGCTGTTCGATCGACTTTGGCCTGCGCCTCGCTTCACATGGACCCCTCCACCCCTATCTGATGAATCTTGCTTGGAGGTATCATCGGCTCAGCCAGAGGATGGAGCAGACTTTCTGCCTTCCCATCCATAAGCGGGTGTTAATCTCGATATTGCTGGGGCAACCTAGTCTTAACCTGAAAATGATATTAATATCGAGGTCAGGATAATCTTGCTTTTTCCTTTAGATCCAAGTTGTGGTCTGTTCTAAGCGGAATTCTGAGTGTTATGATTGCATCACAAATAAATCCTTGAGGAAAACGATCCTGTATGACGTCGACACCTGTTTCCCCGGTGGTGCTAGTCATATTAGATGGTTGGGGCTACCAAGAAAATTCAGATGGTAATGCCATCGCAACAGCCAACACCCCAATTATTGACAGCCTCTGGACAGCTTATCCTAGTACTTTCATTCAAACCTCTGGTAAGGCCGTAGGCTTGCCTGCAGGTCAAATGGGTAATTCTGAGGTGGGCCACCTCAACTTAGGCGCTGGCCGCACCGTCCCCCAAGAGCTAGTCCGCATTGCAGATGCGATCGAAGATGGTAGCTTGGCGACCAATCCTACCTTGGATAAGGTTTGCAAACAAGTGTCTCAAGCCAGCACCAAATTGCATTTGATTGGCCTGTGCTCAAAAGGGGGCGTTCATGCCCACTCAGACCACCTTTTAGCGTTACTGAAGCTCGCAAAAGAGCATAATATTTCCCAAGTCTGCATTCATGCCATTTTGGATGGACGCGACACCCCTCCAAAAAGCGCGAAAGACGAAATTCTGCGATTACAGAAACAGATTGCCCATATTGGGGTGGGCCAGATTGTGACCCTGAGCGGTCGCTACTTTGCCATGGATCGTGATCGTCGATGGGATCGGATTCAGCAGGCCTATGACGTCATGGTGAACGATCAGGTGGCTGTCCCTCGGGATTGGTCTTCCCTAGATGCGATCACCGATGCCTACGATCACAAAACCACAGACGAGTTTCTTCCCCCCACTCGTATTGCTCCTGGGGCAATCGAGGCCGGGGATGGCGTGATTTTCTTTAACTTCCGGCCTGATCGAGCCCGCCAATTGACTCAAGCTTTTGTTGATCCCAATTTCGATGGGTTTGCGCGAGAGCAGGTGAAGCCTCTTCACTTTGTCACCTTCACTCAATATGATTCAGATCTGCCCACGGATGTCGCCTTTAAGCCCCAAAATCTAGACAATATTTTGGGGGAAATTGTCGCTAATCATGGTTTGAAGCAACTGCGATTGGCTGAAACCGAAAAGTATGCCCATGTTACCTATTTCTTCAATGGTGGCATTGAAGATCCCTTGCCTGGAGAGGATCGAATTTTGGTCCCTAGCCCCATGGTGTCTACCTATGACCAGGACCCACCCATGTCGGCGGCTAAGGTAACGGAAGAAGCGATCGCAGCCTTAGATAAGCGCATCTATTCTTTGATGGTGATTAACTACGCCAATACGGATATGGTGGGTCATACAGGCATGATGGATGCCACGATCCAAGCCGTTGAAACCGTAGATGGATGCCTTGGTCAACTCCTCAACCAAGTGATTAACGTGGGAGGCACGCTTTTAATCACGGCGGACCATGGCAATGCCGAACGGATGTGGGATGAGACCGGAAATCCGTGGACAGCCCATACCACTAACCCTGTGCCTTTCATTTTGGTAGAGGGGGAAGGGCGCAAAATTCCTGCCCATGGTACGGATGTGCAATTGCGAGCAGATGGCCGCTTGGCTGACATTGCCCCGACTATCTTAGATATTCTGCAGCTTCCCAAACCGGAAGAAATGACGGGATCAACCTTAATGCAGCCTGCAGGCTTTGAAGTTCGTCAGAACAAGAGTCCTGTCCGGATTCATCGCTAAAGGTTATACTTTGTGAGTATGTCTTGCCCAATAGGATGGGTAGACCGTCGTGCGGCTATTGATTTGCCGTCAGTATTTTTTATCGTTTACTAGGGTTTCAGTTGGATGCTGACTAACGTAATTCAAGGCGTATGGTTCTTCTCTGCCGTAGGGCTTATTGCCTTGGTACTCTTGCACAGCCCCAAAGGGGACGGTTTGGGGGGGATTGGTGGTCAAGGCCAGCTCTTCACGAGTGCTAAGAGTGCGGAAAAAACCCTTAATCGCATCACTTGGACCCTCACCCTAATGTTTATGGGCTTAACCGTAGTTCTCAGCGCTGGCTGGCTCGGTTAACGGATGAGCTTAACACAATGGGGTGGCCTAGTCTGAGGAAGTGGCCTGCAGTGATGGGCTTAGGGCTCATAGGCCTTGTCGTTGCTGTTCTTGTGCATTTCGGCTGGGTCCGTCCCAATCATGCGGCCCTCCAAGCTCCTGCGGCCCAGGTGCATCCGTTGCCAGCTGCTTTAGAACGGTGGCAAGATCCCCAGGAACAAGGAGATTATTTCGATCAGATCAAAGTCACTCGCGTGGGGTATCTGGTCTGGAGCCAATTTCCTGTCAGAGTCTATGCTCAGCCTGCGCCAACGTCTTTGCCATTAGTCCAAGAGAAATGGCCCCAGGCGGTTGATCAAGCGATTCAGGCTTGGCAAGCGTATTTTCCTCTGGAAGTGACAACTGATCCGAACCAGGCCGATATCGTCATCTCGGCGGTTGATCCCACTCAACGAAGTCAGGGACGTGTTCGCTCAGCAGAGACGCGCTTTAAGCTCTATGTGGATGACCAGCAGCGGTTGTCCCATCGCTGCACCATTCAAGTTCGAGCCAATCAAACAGAGACCTATATTGCTGCGGCGGTTCGCCACGAATTGGGCCATGCCCTGGGGATTTGGGGTCATAGCCGCTTAAAAACCGACGCCCTCTATTTTTCCCAAGTGCGGACACCCGCTCCTATTTCTGCACGGGATATGAATACCCTGAAACGGGTCTATCAGCAGCCAACTCGCCTGGGCTGGCCGGTGCAACAATCGTCAGACACTTCTGCGCCCCCTGCTGAACCTTAGCGGGCTATACTCTCAGTGCGATGCTGGTCTGAGAAAACTGTGGATTTATATCAACAAGGGTTACAACCTCTTTTATTTTCGGCTTTGAAAGCTGACCCAGAAACGGTCCATCGTCAATTGATGCGGACTTGTGCTTGGCTGGATCGGACTGTGGATCAGGGGTTAGCTCAAGGCTTGCAACGGCGGTTGGCCTCTTCTCTACAGGTAGAAGACCCTCGGCTTTCGCAATCTTTGTGGGGTCTCTCCTTTGCCAACCCCATCGGATTGGCGGCGGGGTTTGATAAGGATGGGGTGGCAACCAATATTTGGCCTCGTTTTGGGTTTGGATTTGCGGAAGTAGGAACAGTGACCTTCCACGCTCAATCGGGTAACCCTCAACCTCGCTTGTTTCGTTTACCTGAGGATCAAGCAGCGCTGAATCGGATGGGATTCAATAACCAAGGGGCTGCTGCGATGGCGAAGGTAATTGCCGCTTCACTGGACCGCCAAGCTCGTTCCTACCCCCTAGGGATTAATTTGGGTAAGTCAAAAGTGACGCCCCTCGAACAGGCGGTCGCAGATTATGTGGGGAGCTTTCAACTACTGAAAACCTATGGGGACTATTTTGTGGTGAATGTGAGTTCACCCAATACGCCAGGGTTGCGATCGCTTCAAGCCGTCGAACAATTGGCCCCCATTTTGGCGGGTCTGCAAGCCGAGAATACGGAAGGCAAACCCCTGCTGGTAAAAATCGCCCCAGACTTAGAGTGGGAGGATATTGCCGCGATTGTGGAGTTGGCTCAAGCCCATCAGCTCGCAGGCATTATTGCTACGAACACAACGATTCGGCGGGATCTGAAAACAGAGCGGATTGCCGCTACGGGGAATGCACCTATTGAAGAAGCAGGTGGGATAAGTGGTGCCCCGGTGCGATCGCGTTCCACAGACGTGATTCGATTTATTCACCAACACACTCAAGGCCAACTGCCAATTATCGGAGTGGGCGGCATCTTTACCGCTGAGGATGCTTGGGAAAAACTCTGTGCGGGGGCCAGCTTATTACAGGTCTATACAGGCTGGATCTATGAAGGGCCGTGGATGGTGCGCCGAATTTTGGAAGGATTGCTGGTAAAAATGCAGGAGGAAGGTATTCAGCAACTCTCTGAAATTGTGGGCCAAGATGATGACAAAAACCAGCAAGCTCTTTAATTTGCTTCTATGTAAGATTTATCGTATTGCTTCATTCATCAGTTTTTCATAATCATTGCTTACACACCCTGCTCAGAATGAATTCAAATTAATACCATTCAAATACAATTACTTGTGAAGTAACTATTGGTGAAGTCTCATCAAAATATCATTTTGCATTTGCTGCTCATCTTCAGGTTTAGCTCTTCGACGGAGCCAGTTCTTCCTACTAAAATGCCATCTCCCTATATCTAAAACTAAAGTCCTTAGATCTTTTTGAAAGGTACTGTCTTCAAAAAGATCTAGAACTGTATTGTAAATATTAAGACTACTTACACCCGCAATACCTGGTGCTTTTTCAAGTGAGTACATGAGGAAATCTTTGAAATCTTTGTTTTTAGGATCTAAAACTATATCCTTCAGTAAAGATACTAAGAATTTTTCATACAAATCAGGATCCGGTCTATCAATAGATTTAAGAGTAGATTTGAATAGTAACTGAAGATCCTTGTTTGCAGGATTATTAGCCATTCTTTGCAACAATAAGGAAGAGTACTTTTCAAAGAAAAGATCTATTGTTTCAACTACTTTGCGCTTAACAAGATTATCATCAGATTCAGGTAATGCCAAGTTCTCAATCGATTTTGAAATCTCTAAAAAAACTTCGTCACTATTATTATCTAAACGTGCAGTCAGGGTTTCGATCTCTTTTTTCTTTCCTAAAAGTGATTCGATTTGTGATAATTTATCTAGGCTATATATCTTTGGAGGTTCTTGAATACTGGAATACCAATATCCAGTTTGAAAAACCAACATCTTCACATCTTGATTATCAGGATTATTGATGAATATTTCTAAGACACAATCATAAACTGCTCTTGAGTTCAAGCTTCCTAAACTTTTTAGCTTTCTCAAGCCATTTAGAAAATCTTGATGCCTTTCAGGTTTTAATGGTTCAGCCTCTAAATATTCTAATAGCTCGTCGCGCTTCTTTATGGCTTGACTTTCTAAATAAACTGAAGCTCCAATATATATCCAAGCAAGAGCATCTCCTGCTTGAGTCTTGTTATACATTTAAGCTAATCCTCAAAATAGTGATCAAGATATAAATAATTTAGATAAAACTATATTTATCTTTTGTGAATTTCTCTTTAGCCTTATCATTCCCCAATCTCAAATATATTTTAACTTGTTGTTATTTTTTAAGGTCAGAGCCTAAATCTCCGTCTCATTTTTTATAATCAACTGCAGAACAATCAAGATGCACAAATTTGAGCAGGGATTGTCAAAGTACCGAGAGGAAATTTTGGACTTTTATGTGTACATACATCGATCCTCATAATAGACCTCTTTAATATCTCAGCTGACAATATAGACTTGCTGACAACAATGCAGGGAGAGGGTGTGCAGCAACTGTCTGAAATTGTGGGTCATAAATAAGTTGGGTAGTCTACTAGATATGGGAATGTAGATGGTTCTTACCAGACCAACGTCAATGCTCCCCTTCTCTCAATGTCGTTAGGAATGGTCGTATCCATAGCGGCAAGCCCCCAACTTTAAAGACTGCAGCCATCAGTTTGTTGATGCCTCTCAAAAAATAAGACTAGGGCTATCGCAAGGGAGGTATTGAAGAAGATGGGAAAGATATCGCGGCATTAATCTATTGGAGTACCGACTACTATCCGATCACCTCCTTCAGCTTTAGCTTTAGACAGGGCTTTATCTGCAGATTGATAAAAGCTTCCGGCCCCCATCAATTGAGTACAAGGAAGCACACTAGCAATCCCCAAGCTAATCGTGATGACATCTGAGAAAGCATTAGATTGATGAGGAATGGCCAGAGCCGCTACAGCTCCTCGGATTTTCTCTGCGATGTGGAGGGACCCTTCTAAAGACGTATTCGGGAGAAGGGCTGCAATTTTCCCGCCACCATATCGGGTGGTAAGGTCAGCCGGACGATTGAGACTCTGATGGATGGCATTATCGACTTGGGATAGACACTGATCGCTTTGTATATGACCGTAGGTATCAACGTAAGTTTCGAAGCCATCAATCTCGCAAATCATCAGGGATAAATGAGATTCCTCTCTGACCATCCGTAGCCATTCAACTTGGATTTGTTTTAGAAAAAACTGTCGATTGGTCAGTTGCCTAAACTCATACATAGAGGATAGTTGGAGTAGTTTGTGAGTTGTCTCTTCGAGTTGTTTCTTAAGCCGATTATTCTCAAGATGGATGTGTACACTCTGCTTCAGGATAGGCCAGCGGATAGGCTTGGTAATGAAATCAGATGCGCCACTCTCAAATGCTAAATTCACTGATTCCTCTTCGTCTAACCCTGTAATTATTAGGGTTAGAGGGGTGGCATTAGCTGGTGATTTCAAAAGTTTTCTGCAACATTCAAAACCGTTTATCTTGGGCATCCTGGCATCTAGAATCACAAGATTAGGCATTATGTTCTTGTATGCCTCTAAACACTCTTCCCCATTGGAAGTGGTCATCACTAGGTGACCATCCTTCTCCAGAAGTTGGGCTATATGATTACTGATTTCTTGATCAGGCTCTGCAATTAAGATGATGGATTGCTGACTCATGATATTTATGTCAGCTGAGGAGAATAAATGGTCCTGAGTCATCTTTACCGGATGTAATTGAGATGGAGCATTTTACAGTTCGTATTGTCAGAACATAAATGAGGCGTTCTCAAAATAACTGTACTTTTAGTGCAAAGCAATGTAGTGATTCCAAATACTAGAAGCAGAATAAAGGGTTATTCAGTCCTTTCATGAATTTTCTGATACGGAGTAATTTACACAATTACCCATACAACCCACTAATGAACCTGCTGAAAGAGCTGCTCTACTTTTCGTAAATCTTTATTCCCTGGAGCCTGTTCCACCCCACTTGAGAGATCAATTCCTGATGGCGTTAAAGCCGTTACGGCTTGTGTCACGTTATTAGGGGTGAGACCACCTGCTAGGAACCAAGGAAGCTTTGGTGTAAAAGTCTTGAGCAACGTCCAATCCCAAGTATGCCCGGTTCCGCCTAAGGCTTGAGGCGTATAGGCATCGAGGAGCAGGGTGTTTGCAACGGTCTCATAGGGCGTGATCTGAGCAAGGGTTTCAGCACTACGAACCCGAAACGCTTTGATCAATTCAACCTCTGGTAATTTCGCTTTGACTTGCTGACAATACTCTGGTGGCTCGTCTCCGTGAAGTTGGACTCCGGTTAACTGGCCGACTTCTACAGTTTGTTGAATCAGGTCTAGATCTGCATTGGCAAACACACCAATCCGGCTTAGGGGGGCTCCCTTTAGAGTTTGCGTGGGTAACGCTTGGGTAACCGCCTGAATCTGCTGGGGCGTAACGTAGCGGGGGGACTGAGAGACACAGATAAATCCGAGGGCATCGGCACCTAGGGTTGCGATCGCAACCCCTTGATCAGGCTGAGTAATGCCACAAATTTTGACTCGCATAAAATCCCCTGCATACCATGTATTTCTTTCAGCATAAGGTGGGATCACTTTTATGGCGAAATGTTAACTCTTAAAACAAAACAAAATTTTGCGCCAGTTCAATTTTTATAATTTTGTCAGCGACGTTACAGATTTTTAGATTTAGTCCGTTTCGCTGTTTTTAGGAGAACAATTTTGATGCATCCCATACTTTTGACGACCTTCGAAAGTCATCCCTGGACCGTTAACACAGGGATACTGATGCTGTTTATTAACTTGCTGATGGTGTTCTTAGGGCGTTATGCCATTAAGTATCCAGGCCAAGGCCCCGCTTTGCCCATTGGTGTGCCGGATTCTATGAAAGACTTTGGTGTGCCTGAAATGCTGGCGACTGGGGTGTTTGCCCACTGGATTGGTGCTGGAATGATTTTAGGTCTACGGTCTGCCGGAGCCCTCTAACCCCTCCTTGGTATTAGTCTGTATTTGTAATAGTCACTTTCCCTGTTTTTTACCCTAAAAAAGGCTAGATTGCGGGGATTTTTGATGGCAATATCCCTCTCATCTTCTACTTTTTTAGAATGCGGGTATAGCTGGTCTCTTTCTAAATATGCTATTTCACCATTTACCCCGTCGATCCCTAGGATTTTTCCCAACCCCTATTGTTGAGCTACCTCGACTGTCCCAAGTGCTGGATGGACCCAGAATTTTGATGAAGCGGGATGATCAAACTGGGTTGGCTCTGGGAGGCAACAAGACCCGAAAGCTAGAATTCTTAATCGCAGAAGCGCTACACCAACACTGCGATTGTGTCATTACGGCAGGGGCATCTCAATCGAATCATTGTCGACAAACGGCGGCAGCTGCAGCCATGGTTGGACTGGACTGCCATCTAGTTTTAGGAGGGACGCCATCTGAGCAGGCTTATGGGAATTTATTGCTGGATGAGCTTTTAGGTGCTCAAATTCATTGGACAGGGACGGATCGCAAAGGGGAGCAGTTGAGTGCGATCGCATCCCAGCTACAAGCCCAAGGTCGGCATCCCTACGTCATTCCCTATGGTGGGTCCAATGCGTTGGGGGCAGTTGGCTTTGTGGCGGCGATGGCTGAATTGCAGCTACAGCTTCAGGCCATGTCAGTATCCGTGGATGCGATTGTGTTCGCGTCCAGTTCAGGGGGGACACAGGCGGGGTTGACCGTTGGCAAATCGCTCTTGGCGATGGATGTAGAGCTGATTGGCATTCGTATTGATAAGGCTGAAGATCAGCCGTTGAGTTACCCAGATCAATTGGCCGAGTTAGCCACTACAACGGCAAAGTTGCTCCAATCAGATCGCCAATTTCACTCCACAGACTTTCGCGTCGAAACCGCCTATCTGGGAGCTGGGTACGGCAGGGTTGGAGATCTAGAGCGATCGGCGATTAACCTCCTGGCGCAATCAGAAGGCATTCTTGCCGATCCAGTTTATTCGGGTCGGGCGATGGGTGGGTTAATCGATTTAATCCGAAAGGGGCAATTTAATCCCCAACAAACCGTTCTGTTTTGGCACACGGGAGGACAACCTGCCCTCTTTGCACCACAATTTTCCTTGCAAAAGACCAGTTCGTTTTCAGAATGATGGGACTGGCTCAACGAGCATTATAGGTTTCATCTAGAGGGTCGCTACTCGGCAGTCCCGGTACTGTAGGTTCCTGTGGATGGGTTGTATTTATACTCCAAGGGACTAAGGCCAGAGGGATTGGAGCTAGAGGAGGACAGGGTGCTAGAAGAGCCAGCGCTGTTCGTTCCAGACGAAGGACGGGTATCGAAGGAAGACGTGAGTGGTTTGGGTGCTGTGGATGCTTTAGAGGTAGAAGCAGAAGGGGAGGTGAGGCGAAGATTAGGATCAATGGGCTGATTAAATTGTTGGATGGCCTTGCCTTCTTCCGTTAAGCCAGCGGGGGAGTCTGCTGCAGGTGGGGCAGATGGGGCCTTTGCGGTCGGAATATTCTGGGTTGGAGTATTAGCAGCAGGGATATCGGGGGGAGCAGGTTGACTGATACCCGAGGGAATCGGACTGGGAGCTGGCACTGCATTGGGGGGCTGAGCAGGGACTGTCGCTGCAGTGGGTGAGTTCGTTTCTGCCAGGCTGGTGGGGATTTCAATGGTGCTGGGAGGGACTTTTGAGGTCGCGGGGCTTGTCCCGAGGGGATTGGCAGGTTGAGATTTGGGAGTTCCTTTAACGGGCTGATTAGACGTCGGAGTCGATAGGTTGGTTTGGGGAGGAAGGTTTAGGGTTGGGAGTTTTGCGGATCTAGGTGCAACAGAACCCGACGATACTGGGGGCTTGCCCTCTTCCTTATTGGCTTGGTTATTACAACCATATAACCCAGGTAATGTGGTTAAAGCGACGCCTACACTGAGCAGTAGCCGCGTTGATAAATAGGTTGAATTAGAGTGATGGAACATTATCTTTGCCTCCCACAGCAGTAATTATTTAGCCTTTGGCTTTATCTAAAAAAAGGCAATATTTATAGCAAAATTATCAGATTTTGGTTTTTGATGATGTAATCTAGCTGCTTTTGCAGCCAGGCTTGATAGTTCCATACTGCATTCCAAGGAACGCACACAGAGAAAAGATATTGGCGGATTTTTATCCCTATGTTCCAGACTTATCGAACGAGATTAAAACGCGCTGGCTGGTCACTGATTCTATTTGGGCTACTCGATATTTTGATCCTGATTTATCGAGGTGAAAACGGTGTGAAGTCGATATCCGGTCTTGGGGGTGTAGGCGCAATCGCCGGGGTCTTCCTTTTAAGAGGGAACTTAAAGGTGACGAATGGGGTTGCTTGGTTCTCAGCTTTTTACTGGATGTACCGGGTCTTCTCCACCGTTATTGGAGTAGTGGTGTTTCAAGATCAAGACCTGTGGATGACTCAATTTCGCCTATATCCGATCTTGAATACGGTCTCATGGAGTTTCACTGGAGTTTTAGCCATCTACTTGCCGTGGTTGTACTTTCAACTCCGCCATCCACAGATCCTGGCTGCCCTAAGATCATCTGGGATGAAAGCACTGCCCCCCATTAGCGCATGGGTGGGAGGGGCTGGATTTGCGGTCATCCTTAGCGTCCTTATTTATCTTGTCTTGAGCAGTGCTGATGCGGCTGAAGCCTTGCAACGCGCCAAGCAGCAACTGGGACCAAACTACACCTATCGATTAACTTCAATGGGTTGGAGCGGTTCACAGGTGGAAGCGACCGTTACAGCCTACAACCGCACGACCATCAAGACTATTGATGTGGAATGGACGAAATGACCTGGCAGTATGAAGCGACACAATAGACTCTGACGATCCAACGATATATTGGATATAGTGGCTAAACCTTGTTTGATGCTGATACATCTGTCCAGATGTCTAGGCTCGTGATTCAAGTGTTGAGTAAATTAACTGTACTTTATATTGATTGAGAACGCTTCATGGGATCTGGTTTGGAAATGCTGACATCTTACCGCCAACACGCTCAGGAACGGGCTGCTTTAGGCATTCCGCCGCTGCCGTTGACGGCTGAGCAGACAGCCGATCTATGTGAGCTGCTCAAGTCCCCGCCAGCGGGTGAAGAAGACGCGTTAATGGCATTGCTGCGAGATCGCATCCCACCCGGCGTTGATCAGGCAGCCTATGTGAAGGCTTCGTTTTTGAGTGCGATCGCAAACAACGAAACTACCAGTCCCCTCATTACCCCCATCGCTGCGGTTGAACTCCTCGGCACCATGATGGGCGGCTACAACGTTCAGTCTTTAGTGGACCTACTTAAATCAGACAATGCTGAACTCGCTACTGCTGCCGCCACTGCCCTCAAGCATACAGTCTTGGTTTACGACGCCTACCATGATGTGATGGAACTCGCTCAAACCAATGCCTATGCCCAGTCCGTCGTTGACTCCTGGGTCGCAGCAGAATGGTTTACTAGCAAACCGAAGCTGCCCGAATCCATCACCGTTACCGTCTTCAAAGTACCGGGAGAAACGAATACGGATGATTTGTCTCCCGCCCCCCATGCCACTACCCGCCCAGACATCCCGCTCCATGCACTAGCCATGTTGGAAACCCGGATGCCAGATGGCCTAGAAACCTTGGCTCAGCTTAAGCAAAAAGGACACCCCGTTGCCTATGTGGGAGATGTCGTCGGTACCGGATCATCTCGCAAATCGGCTATTAACTCGGTTCTCTGGCATATTGGCGATGATATTCCCTTCGTGCCCAACAAGCGAGCTGGCGGCTATATCTTAGGGGGCAATATTGCACCCATCTTCTTTAACACGGCGGAAGACTCAGGCGCCTTGCCCATTGAATGTGATGTCTCTGGCCTCGAAACTGGGATGGTGATTACCATCTATCCCTACAAAGGCGAAATTACAGATGAGGCAGGCACAGTTCTCACCACTTTTACCCTCAAACCTGAAACCATTACTGATGAGGTCCAAGCGGGAGGCCGGATTCCTTTACTGATTGGTCGGTCCCTGACAGATAAGATTCGCATTGAGCTGGGGATGGAGCCGAGTGATGTCTTTACTCGACCCACCCCACCCCCCGATTCTGGAAAAGGCTTTACCCTAGCCCAAAAAATGGTGGGCAAGGCTTGTGGTCTTCCGGGGGTTCGTCCTGGTATGTCCTGTGAACCTCTTATGACCACCGTGGGGTCGCAAGATACCACTGGCCCTATGACCCGCGATGAGATGAAAGAGCTTGCTTGCTTAGGCTTTAGTTCTGATCTGGTCATGCAAAGCTTCTGCCATACCGCAGCCTATCCCAAGCCCGTTGATATCGATACCCATACCCATCTGCCCGATTTCTTCGCTTCTCGGGGTGGCGTCGCCCTGCGCCCTGGAGATGGCATTATCCACTCTTGGCTTAACCGGATGCTGCTACCCGATACCGTGGGCACAGGGGGCGATTCCCATACCCGCTTTCCTTTAGGCATTTCCTTCCCTGCTGGATCGGGTTTGGTGGCTTTTGCGGCAGCGATTGGGGCCATGCCTTTGGATATGCCGGAGTCGGTCTTGGTTAAATTCACTGGCGATCTACAGCCTGGAATTACCCTGCGGGATATCGTCAATGCTATTCCCTACGTGGCTATCCAAAAGGGATTGCTGACCGTTGAAAAACAGAATAAGAAAAATATCTACTCTGGCAGAGTCCTAGAGATGGAAGGATTGCCGGATCTAAAACTAGAGCAAGCCTTTGAATTAACGGATGCATCGGCAGAGCGATCGGCCTCGGGCTGCACGATTAAACTCAGCGAAGAGACCGTAGCCGAATATCTACGCTCTAATATTGCCCTACTCAAGAATATGGCGGCCCGTGGCTACCAGGATGCCCGGACGATTTTGCGCCGGGTGGCCAAAATGGAAGCATGGCTGGCAAATCCGACTCTGATGTCAGCGGATGCCGATGCAGAGTACGCCGAAGTGGTAGACGTAAACCTCAATGAGATTTGCGAACCCCTAGTGGCGGCTCCTAACGACCCAGACAATATCAAAACTCTGTCTGAAGTGGTGAATGACCCAATTCATGAGGTGTTTATTGGCTCCTGCATGACCAATATTGGTCACTACCGGGCAGCAGCTAAGGTCTTGGAAGGTGCAGGAACCACAAAAGCGCGGCTCTGGATCTGTCCACCGACTCGTATGGATGAAAAGCAACTCCGAGAAGAGGGCTACTACGGTATTTTTGCCGCAGCTGGGGCACGAACGGAGATGCCAGGCTGTTCCCTCTGTATGGGGAACCAAGCCCGTGTGGAAGATGGAGTAACAGTGTTCTCCACCTCAACCCGAAACTTTAACAACCGGATGGGTAAAGGCGCACAGGTTTATTTAGGTTCAGCAGAGTTAGCCGCTGCTTGTGCATTACTCGGTCGTATTCCCACCCCTGAGGAATACCAGGACATTGTTGCCAAGAAGATTGATCCATTTGCGGATGATCTGTACCGCTATCTCAATTTCGATCAGATTGATGGCTTTATTGATGAAGGTCGCGTGATTCCTTTAGAGGAGCTACCTAAAATTGAAGATATTTTAGGGATGCCCGTGAGCTAACAGATCAAGACCTTACAACAACGTCTAAAACTCGTTAGCACACGCACGATTGCGGCCCTGAGCTTTGGCTTGATACAGTGCCTGATCGGCTTGCTCGATCATCTGATGGGAATTCAGTTCTAATTGTGGAATCCCACTAGCAATGCCAATACTGATGGTGACATAGTCACTGATGATGGACTCAGCATGGGCCAAGGCTAGCTTTTGTAGGTTCTCTTGAATAACCTTAGCTTGAGCTTGAGCCCCAGGTAGCTGGGTATGAGGCAAAATAATCACAAATTCTTCGCCACCATATCGAGCTGCAAAATCACTGGGTCTGCGCATACAGTTGTGAATGGTTTGGGCAATTTGAAACAAGCAACTATCCCCTGCTTGATGACCATAATGATCGTTGTAGGCCTTAAAGCAATCAACATCACACAGGAGTAAAGATAAGCAAGATTGTTCCCGGAGCATTCTTTGCCACTCTTGGGCAAAAACGGCATTAAAATGGCGTCGATTGGCAATTTGCGTAACATCATCAATGGTGGCCAACTGTTCTACTTTTTCTAATAAGCGCTGACGGGCACGCACAAATTGCATCAGTAGGTAACCGACCAACAAGGTAAACCCGCAAAACAAAATGGTGATGATGCTCAATAGCTGTAGCGAATGGGAATGACGTCGGATTCGACTTTGATATTGCTTCCACTGTTGGCGTTGGTGAAGCAGAGAAACTTGATTGATATCGAGTTCTAGGTTGTCAAGCTGGTCAATAATTTGAGTCTTGAGCTTAGTATTGCTGGGGTCTAGCTGCCATCGTTGGATCTCAGGTTTTAACGACAACCAAGATTGAATTAAATGATCTTTAATGGTGGCAACTTGAGTATTTAAGTTGCGAGCTAGGGAGTGCCGTTGAATAATCGTGAATCGGCTTTGCGTAATCTTCAACTGTAGATTTAAGTTTTTGTTATTGGTAGTAGAGTTACGGGTCATCTGAAGTCGAAGACGATTCACTTCCCTCTGGAGCTGATTAAAATCATGGACGCCTCTAACTAAGTTAAGCTCTAGGGACTTGTCTTGCGTCTCAATTTGTTGCCGTAATGATTGTCCACCAGCAACAATTCCGATCAGTAGGACTAGCATAGGGTTTGCTGAAAAAGTAAATTGAGCTAATTCCTGGCATCAAATCGTACAATCAACCCAGTTGTGACGGCCAGGGCCATATTCCTTCACTGGCCCTAGAAAAGCCCCAAGGCAGCCCTGGCAGCTCCATAACGCTTTCCAACACCAGCAATCCCACCCAAAAATGAATGATAAAAGGTGGCGGAGCCACCGCTCTAGATTCATCACCAAGAACGTGATAGCAATCGCACTAGCAGCCGTATCCGCTAACTTCGCCATCACTCGATTCAAGCCAAATCTTCGCTTGGCCTGCCCAAACTTGCCCTCAATTTGGACTCTCACCTTTTCGTCCTCCCGTGCTTGTTGCTTGAGTTGGCCCTGCACCTGGGGTCTTGTTGAGGTCTTCCTAACGGTGGTCCACTCAATCGGATACCTCGAGCTTTACACCATCGTCGATTAGCTCGGGTTCGATAGATTTGGTCGGCATGGACTGAGAGAGGATAATGGCCAAAGCGACGATGAAAAGCTTCCACTTGATATTGAAGATGCTGGGATTCATTGAACGCATCCCAGCTTAAACGTTCCAGAAACACACATCCGTTGACACAACTGAGGGATAGCTTGGCCCCAAACTCAACAGGTACTCCAGCTTTGCCTCGGACCATCGGTCGGACATGAGGCTGAGTGAGGCTGACAATACGGTCATCTACTCGACGCACGTGCTGTTGATACATCCACTCTTGCTGTCGAAAGACTTCATGAATCACCAGCAACAGACGGTACTGTCGCCGGGACAGTCGGGACAGAGACGCTCCTAAAGCTATCAATCCATCAATGTGGGCTAGATTCCGACGCACATAGCCCAACTGCTGACGAATCCCTTTACGAATCAGCTTGCGACTCGGTTGACGTTTCTTGGCAATGGCCAGATAAGCTTTGCGGGCCTTTTGGCGGTAGGTGCGAGGTTTGCCCTTGAGAGACAGCATGACTTGAGCATATAAAGCATCAAGGATGGCTTCACTCGCTTTGCGGGCATCATTGAGCAGATCTAAGTCTGTCGGATAGCGAATATCGGCTGGCGCACAGGTCGCGTCTATCAACAATTGGCCCTGGTTGGGAGGGGCAGGAGGCTCATCTTCGTCATCTTCAGGAGAAGGAGATGACTCAGGGGACATCACAACAGGAGAACCCTCAGATGCGAGCACTGATTCCACGACTGCGTCGTTGACTTGAGTCAGTAGCTCTAGATTCAACCGTTGGCGAAAGTGAACCAGCATGGAGGCATCAAACGGAGCACTCTCTCGATATTCACTAAAACCCAGAAAGTACTGCAAGTAGGGGTTCTCTCGAATCTGTTCTACGGTCTCTGCATCGGATACACCCAGTTTCTCTTTGATGATTAAGGTCCCTAAGGCCACACGAAAGGGTTTGGCAGGTGCCCCCATGGTCTGACTGAATTGCTCTGCATACTCTGACTCAAAGCTCTCCCAAGGAATCAGCTCGGCGAGTTTGACCCAGCGATTCTCTTCTGATAGTTTGCCTCCGAAGGGCAAGTAGAAGTTCTTAAAGGACAGTTGACCGGGGGATGGACGACGATACATTGGGGTGCATGTGCAAAGGTTTTGAGTATTTTGAACGATTTTCCTTGCACTTCTCAAGGGCGCTCAACACTTGGATACACTGCAAATATTCAACCTTAGACTTTCGAAGCAAGCCCTAGCATAATTCCAGGGAATAGAACGAGTTGCCACTGCGTTATCCAGGACTGTCGGGCCGCTGGTCGAATGCCAGAATGATAATGCATAGCTATTACTGCACATTAATTTCTGCGATTTGCCAGATCCAGTAGGATTCTTCTGCAAATTCTGATACGGATGGGAATTGTTGATATGGAAATACCAGCATCGCGGGTCCCCTGTAATCAGACTGCATATTTTTACCATCTTGCTGTAGGGCAAAAAGAACAGGATATTGCTTGAGCCAAATGATGGGGACCTGAATGTTGTAATCGTTCAGTGCTTTGAGGTTCAACGTTGTTGCTTGGGAGTCGACCTGCCAGAGATCGAGCAAGTCTCGCATCAAAACACCTCGAAATATATGATTTTGCTGTTCAAATAAATCTAGAACAGAATATTCGACTAACCCAAGGGATTCGATGGTTTGCCGATCCATGATGATGTGATCGTCTTGATTGGTGTTTCCCAATCGACCTGTGACTTTAAGGATTGGTTCACTGTTTGGCAAAGGAATGGGTTGACCTGCCTGCAGTTGTGGGGGTGTTATTTGAGTGTAAACATCGTTAAATTTAGCGTCTGTGGCACAACCTCCTATGAATAAGACCAGAGCGGGTACTATCCATTGTTGACGATTATGCATGGTATTTGCAGCAACAGCATCTTTAACCTACCAAAAGATATTAGTCTTTTTTGCAGTAACAAATATGCAGTACTTATTGAAACCGATAATCTCCTCCTCGCTGCTATTGATTGCCTTAGTTGCAACGACAACACATTGTATCGTTAGCATTTAAATCTGGGTTAGGCGTGATGGATTTGCCTGTACAATGCTGTTTACCTGAAAAAAGGTTGGGTCTAATTACTTAACGGAAGACCACTCTTTTGTATGGGTCCCTATGGATTTCTCAAGGTAGTGCAGAACCTAAATACCCAGCCTATAGGCTACTAAATCTTCCCAACTAAAGGTGGTACCTATGACTGTTCTCGCCAATGATGAGGATCCTAATCCTAGAAGTTCTAAGATTTTGAAATACTGTAAGACTTCAACTGCAATTGTGCAAACACCGATAGCAGTGGTCAAAATTGCAACCTTAAAAATGCTCTAACGATTGTATAAATCAAAATAACGACTAACAGTTCACCGATATACGGACGGATAAAGCAGTCATCAATATGGAGTGCAATATACAGCTCTATCAAAAATAAAATGATCGACCAGTTCCAGTAATAGGTATTCAATCTCATATCAAGAGAGTGAGGCGATTCGATAGCATCATGCTAATCGATGCTTCGCAATTATTATGACCCGAAGCTATAGATCGCTTATTTCAGGCACAATTGTTATCGATCTGCACCGAAAAATAACAAGTTACAGGTCTGCTCAGACGACTCTCAGATTTTTGCGGTACCCTGTAGTTACTGAGCTTGGGTGAAGTTCATTACCAACGGCTAACTCACTTAGCTAAACATGATGTTCAATCATCAGTCATGGGGTAATGTACGGGGGAATGAATGATGCAATCTCCCACGGCTGTACTCAAACGGAGGTAACCGTATGAAGTACCCATCCCTAGTATTGGCATCCCTGCTAGCTGTCTTCACTGTTGATGTGGCAGTCGTTAAAGCAGAAGATCTGGCGCAATCTCCTACAAACGAAACCGTTCTATTGGCAGGTAAGCATAAAGGTGTGCGGCGGGGTGGTTTTAAAAACCGACGTCGATTTCATCCTCGCCGTTTTAGACGATTTCCCAAGCGGAATTTCCGGCATCGAAAGTTTCGACGTTTCCCTGGACGCCTTCGCCATCGACCTTTCCGCCACCGATCCTTTCACCATCGTCGCCGGTTTGGACGACGGTTTCGCCACTACCCTTATTTCCATCGACGATTTCGGCATTATTCTCCCTACTACTATCCTTTTTCTCGAAGACTGTACCTGCATCACTCAACCTTTCCCCGTCGGCGCTCCTATATTGCACCGGAACATCGCGGACCAGAAGGTCAATACGATCACCAGGGCTTAGCTAAGCGGGTAATTTTAGGGTTGGTTGCTGATCCAGATCTGAAGCCCTTGGTGGCAACGCTTGATATTCAACAAAAAGGGGACAAAGTACTGCTGAGTGGTGAAGTGCCAGATCAAGAGGCTTTGGATAAGGTCATTGAACTGGTCAAAAAAACTAAGGGTGCTAAATCCGTTGATACCACAGAGGTGGTTGTGCTGTCTGAAGTTGAATAAAGGGCGATAGCCTCTCCTTTTGCATTTAGACAGGAAAACTTTCTTGATATCTAGTTTTATTAGAGCTGACTTATAGGTCTGCCAACAAGGTCTCAATAGCAGTCACAACTGTTTGGCATTTCTGCGGATCGAGTACATCGGCATGGGGCGACGCAAACTGACCTTTATCGTTGTCAAAATATTGACCTGAGGCAACCGCGAATTCATCTGCTAGGGCTGCGCGAGTCAATATGTCCGCGCCAATCCGTAGATCACCCCCAGCTACGCCAAAGCCCTCTTTCACCATCTTGCTGCCCAGCATGGACCCAGGATTGACGGCGATTATGGTGAGGCCATCCCCTGTAGGAGAAAGGGCCAAACTGCGAGACCACATGGTTAGGGCCAGCTTACTTTGGGCATAAGCAGTAAAGTCCTCAGTGAGCTGGACTCGTCCAGCCAAAGCCTCTAGATTCACCGGAGATTGGGCTGCGGAGGACACGTTAACGATCCGTCCAGAGGTAGGCATCAGCGGGCGAAGCTGCTGGGTGAGGAGATAGGGTGCGATCGCATTTACCGCAAAGCGGACATCCAGCCCTTCCGGCGTAACTGTATTAGGTGTTTTAAAGACCCCTGCATTGTTGATCAGGACATCCAAGGTAGGGTGGTTTTTAGCCACCGCTTGAGCTAGTGAGGCCACATCAGCCATCCGAGATAAATCGGCAACATAGCTGGCAACACTGCCCGGTAGAGCGGAGAGGGATTTTGCGGCGGCCTCTAGCTTGGTAGGGTTGCGTCCATGCAACAGCACTCTGTGACCTTTTGAAACTAATATTTTGGCTGTCTCTAAACCGATGCCGTCGGTGGAGCCTGTAATCAGGATTGTTTTTGTCATGGTTTTTGCTTCCTTAATCACCCGCGAATTCTGGCAAGATATCGTCGGCTAGACGTTTTAGGGTTGTTTCGATATCTGCTTGGTTAAAGCGCAGGTTCAGCGCTACATGGTTCATGCCGATTTGTTCCAGGGATTGGAGATAGGCCCGCAGATGGTTGACTCCTAATCGGAATCCCAGATGGATCGGTTGTGGTCGGGTGTTGGGGTCTTCGGTGAGATCTACATATAGTGGCTGCATGATGGGTTTGTCAGTACCGTCTAATGCTTCAACCCGTGCCTGCCAATCGCGAATGACGCGTGCTTGCATCACCGTATCGCGGGGATAGGTCATCCAGCCGTCCCCATTTTGTGCAATCCACTCAGGAGTTTGCTGACTGCCTCCCGTAATCAGTAGGGGCAGTTTGCCCGAGGTGGGTTTGGGCAGCATGTCCATTCCACCTTTCAAGTGACCAAAGGCATTGTCAAAGGTGGGGGATTCTTGACTCATCTGCCGGATGTAGTCAAAGCTCTCTCGAAACGCTGCTCCACGATCGCTAAAGGAGCGGTTAAGGGCTGGATACTCCTCTGGTCGATCTCCCGAAGCGACCCCCAGAATCAGCCGTCCCCCTGACATTACATCAACAGTCGCGGCGGCTTTAGCCACATGGGCTGGATGTCGTAAGGGCAGAATGATACTGGCCACCCCGAGGGCGATGCGCTGGGTTTGGCCTGCCAATAGCCCTAGATAAACAAATGGGTCGTAGGTCTGCCCGGCATCCCCAAAGGTGGGCACGTTGAAGGGCACATCCCGTAACCACACCGCTGCAAACCCGAGGGCCTCGGCTAGCTGAACCCGTTCAAGATGACGTTCCAGGGTGGGGACAGGTCCCTTTGCATAGGTCTCGATCGGCACCACGAGACCGAGGCTTAATCGGTTGGGACGGAATACGGCGTTGTAGGCCCGATTAATGGGTTGAAACCCGGTATCTTCCACAGGCTTGCGAGTCTTGCATTCTGTGTTCATTATTGGATCTCCTGCACACTAATGACCATGTCTTGCCAATTGTGTTGATTGTTCATGTCGAACTGAGCACCATTTTCATCTGCCCAGGTAAAGCGCTTTAAGGCCGGGGTTTGACTGGTGGCCTGATAGAGCCAATAGGCTTCTTCCTGCAGGGCTTCATCAATGGGTTTGTCAATGGAGGCGTAGACGCTTTGTTTGCAGGCGTTGATCGATTCAGCGGGCCAGAGGGCGATCCGGTTAGCCAAAGCCTCCACAAATGGGCCAATTTCCTCTGGGGCAAGGGCTTTGTTGATGGTGCCATAGGCCTCGGCCTGGTCCGCGTCAAAGTCTTTTGCACCTAAAATAATTTCCAGGGCTCGCCCTAAACCGATCTGACGGGCCATTCGCGATGCGCCCCCGCCACAGGGAAGGATGCCCATGGCAACTTCCATCTGCATAAATTTGGCTTTACCCCGAGCGGCAAATCGCATATCGCAGGCCAGGGCAAATTCATGACCACCGCCACGGGCAAAGCCTTCAATCTTGGCAATGGTGGCTTGGGGCAGCTTGCTGATCCGCTCTAGTACCACCTGTAAATCCAGGAGTTTGACTTCGTTGCGAGAGACTGCGATCGCAGACATGTCTTTGAGGAAATTCGTGTCGGCATGGGCCACAAAAATTTCGGGATGGGCGGATTGAAACACCACAACTTTGATGGTGCGATCCGTTTCCAGCCTTTGGGCCAGCATATTGAGATCCGCTAGCATCGGCAGGCCCTGAATATTAACGGGGGGATAGTCGAAGGTGACCCAAGCGATGGCGTTTTTGATTTCAACATTGAACGTGGTGTAGCTCATTTGCGATTTCCTTATTTCGTGATTAATTGGGATGGTTTGTTTGGGTGTGAAAGATTTGCGATCGCACCTTCGATTCCTTCCGGCCATCGGACCCAAAGCCTTCGTTGAAGCATGGGGAACCGCTCCACGGCTTAAGGCTTTTCGTGAATCGATAAGAATATGACTGATGGTTGTCTGGGTAAAACTGGTGCGATTACTGCTTGGACTACGACGAAACGACGTTATATTTGCCCTGAGCACGCACGTAGATAACGCACTCCTCTTTGGCTTCACATGAAACTTTATGCACCGTCTCTCTTTCCGAGCCAAAATAGCTGCCTGGCTCCAGGATGTTGGTCTGACCCGAGTGGAGGCTGGGTTGCCCCTGAATCACAACCGCACGGAAGGTTGAGCTGTGGCTCTGTATTTCTCCCGTAAACCCAGTGGGCAGCTTAATTAAGGTTCCGTTCAATTGGTCCTCCTGGGGGGTACCCCAGAGAAAGGCCACCTTGGCTCCGTCCGGCATTTCAGGCTGATCGACCCAGGTGATATTCGAGGCATTCAGCCAAACTAGATTCGATTTGTCGACGTTAACTGGCCGTTCACCATTGTCAAACGCAGCTTCCGGTGGGCGGACCAGATAGGGGCCTTCCTCAATCTCTATATACGCCAGGTTATTACTATCGTCGGCAGCGGTAACGTGGACTTCTCCGGCGGGTTGGGTCCAGAAAGACCCTGCTGGCAACCACATTTTATTCGCATCCGGATCATCATTATGAAGGAGGCCCTGAATGACCATGCCCTTATAGGTAACATTGTGGATATGAGGGGGCGACGAGAAGCCGTCCACAAACTCCACGAGAAATCCGGACGGTCCTGAGCCAGTACGATCGCCCCAAAGCTGACCTGCCTTTGGGCTTTTGTCGCCACGGGCGGGGTTGAGTGGTCCCCACTGAACATCAGACATTAGGAGGATCTCAGCGGTAGCTTTCGGTTTCGGAGCAAGACTTTGGGATGAAACCATCGTGTTACCCAGGACGGTAATGAAGAAGGCCAGCGCCAGGATGAGAACTGTTTTGATGTTCCTGATGTTGAGCATTTTGATTTCTCCAAGCGAGTGAAAGAATGCAGTCCCCGAGGTTCCCAGGGGGGCGCGATCAACCCCAGTGGGCTATCCCCCCTTAGCAACCGGAATAAGGTTTAACCAGCTGCCGCCAGCCCATCCAACACGGTCTTGCCAATGGCCTTTCCGCTTTCTTGGAATTCATGGGCAGCTCGTAGATTTTCAATATTCAGACTGCCACCATGGTGATTGACCGTCGAGATCAGCGTGCCATTGTCGAGTAGTTCTGAAACTCGATTCAGCAACTGATGCTGGACGTCCATATCCTCGGTTTGGAACATTGACCGAGTAAACATAAATTCCCAGCTCAAAGAAATAGCCTTGGTTTTAAGAGAAGTCACATCCAGAGCGCCTGGATCATCAATCAGCGCCATATGTCCCCGGGGCTTAATCAACTCTCGGATGGCAGCAAAATGCTTGTCCGTGTGGGTTAAGGCCGCTACATATCGGGGGGTAATGCCCAAAAACTTCAGTTCTTCGTCTAGGGGGTTACGGTGATTAACCACATAATCGGCTCCCATTTTCTTGACCCAAGCATGGGTATCCTCGCGAGATGCTGTCGCAATCACAGTTAGCCCTGTGAGTTTCTTGGCAAGCTGAATCAGAATCGAACCCACTCCCCCCGCACCGCCGATCACGAGAAGTGCTTCCCTCGCACCTTCGCCTTCTTTAAGCCCGAAGCTATCAAATAGCATTTCCCAGGCTGTAATACTGGTCAGGGGGATGCCAGCGGCTTCTGTAAACCCCAGGGAGGAGGGTTTGTGACCGACGATTCGTTCATCGACGACCTGAAACGGGGCATTAGTCCCAGGGCGAGTAATGTCACCGGCATAGAACACTTCGTCACCAGGCCGAAACCGGGTCACATCTGAGCCTACTTCCTGTACGACTCCAGCAGCATCAAACCCCAAAATGCGAGGTTCACCATCGGGTTGCGCACTGGCCCTCAGTTTGACATCCACTGGATTCACTGAAACACCCCGGACCTCCACGAGTAAATCTTTTGGACCCGGTTGGGGCGTTGCTGTTTCAAATTCAATCAGGACATCTGCTGCTGACCCCGCATCTTTATACCCAATGGCTTTCATTATTTCGCCTCCTATCGAATTATTAAACCGTTATCCGCATGATAATTATTTAAATTAGAAAGATAAACAGGCTTTTCGCGAAATAATAATTCGGATATTTTTGATAAATGGATATTTTGTCCCTCCGTTTATTTCTCAGGATTGCTGCCCGCGGCGGGGTCTCGGCAGCGGCGCAGGATCTTTCCCTATCTCCTGCCAGTGCCAGTGCCCGTCTGGTGAAACTCGAAGAAACGTTGGGCTTTCGGCTGTTTAACCGCACGACCCGAGCCGTTTCTTTAACCACGGATGGTGAGGCATTTTTGCCCTACGCCCAGCAGATGATTGAAACCCTAGAGACGGGGTTGAGTGCCGTCAAGGGACAAGGGACCGAGGCGGAAGGGGTACTGCGAATTACCATGCCTGGCTCCTTTGGTCGGATGTATATTATTCCTGCCTTGGCTGAATTTCACGCCCGCCATCCGCGAGTCAGCCTGGATTTACGCCTATCAGATGAGGTCTTGGATGTGGTGGAAGGGGCCTATGACCTGATTATCCGCAATGCCCCCTTGGCCGATAGCAGTCTGATGCTGCGAAAGCTAGCTGCTGATCGGCGGATTCTGGTTGCTTCTCCTGCCTATCTTGAGCAGTATGGTATGCCTGCAACCCCTGATGATTTGGTGAACCATCAATGTGTCAGTCTGGCTGAAGTGACCAAGTGGAAGTTTAAAAATGGACAGGCCATTAGCGTTCCCCACTCGTTTATGGTCAATGACGGTGAGGCTCTGCGTAAAATGCTGGAGCAGGGATTGGGAATTGGCATTAAGTCTGTCTGGAATGCCAGTGAAAGTTTGAAGTCTGGGCTGTTGGTTGAGGTATTGCCAGACTTCCCACTGATGGTAGATGTTTCTATCTGGTTGCTGTACCCCAGTCGCCGGATTATTGCTCCGAAAGTTTATGCCATGATTGATTTTTTACTGGAACGGTTCCAGCCAGTGCCGCCTTGGGAGCGCTAGTGAGGAGAAGGCGAACCCACATAAATGAGCAAAATTAACATCTACTGCTAAGCACAAACTATTAATCAATTTTGTGAAGCATCAAGTCGCGTCTTATACATACTTAAGTCTAATTCTAGAAACTTCTTGTGGATCCTCTTCTAAAAATTCAACAATAGTGCCAAATTGATCCATCACCTTTGTCTCAAAGTAGTAAGCACCGGATTCATAGCACTCAGCAATTACAGTCATCATGCTAGTTAAGCTAGGATATCTCGCTTCAAAGATTAAATCTCCGCTATTCCAGCTTAAAAAGAATACAGGAGAGGAGATACACATATTTTTGTCACCAAGAACTAGAAAGTATCCCAAATCACTGCTCAAGATAGGAAACCATGGCCGATGGTAGGCTTTGTCTTGTAAAAAAGTGCAGTTTTTCTTGAACTCCTTTAAATGCTCATATTCCTTGAGTGTCTCTGCCAATGGTAAAAACCAAAAGCCGGGGATAAAATCAAGTGAAATATCGTGGAATTCTGGAATCTGAATACCATTTCGCCAATGATAGAGTTGATAAACTTCTTGAGGTAATTGGAACGGCAGATTAGCTATATATCCTTGAATATCTTGAACACTAAGACCTGCTTGTATAAGCTCTATCAAATCTTCTCTATCTTGTTGCCAAATATCAATGATTTTGTCCAGTGAAGTGAGTAATGATTCCATGAGGATAGACGTCTCAATATTATATTGAATGGCAGTTTGAATTTAACGAATGGCCTTACTGGAATGAGTCAAGACCTAATAAAAATGTAGTCTGTTCGTCGAGCATTCATTTGTAGGTCTGGGTTAAATGCAAGCCCATTCAATAATCAAAAATCACTTCTAAACATCATCGACCTCTATTGAAGATTGACTTATATGACACTGCTGGTTTGATTTCATAGCGAACCCTCAGTTTTACATATACCGTTCTATTGTTGCCTTTTAGATAACTGGCTGGCTCGTCATCAAAACCAGCGGAACCTGCCGCCCACATCATTGCGCCAGAATCACCCCACCAATCTGGGTCGCCATAGCTACCGGAACTACGGGTATTCCTTTTCCACTCTTCAATTTCTAGGACTTCTCCCAGAACACAAGAAGCCAATTGAGCTAGATGTCCAGCTTTTTCCCTCGTATTTTTCAGGGCGGCTTCTAATGCCTCAAAATCAGCACCCTCATGGGCTGCATAAATAGGTTGTCTCTCGGATATCTCGACTGTAATTCGCTTGCTCTCTCTGTAGCGATTAATCTGCTCAGTTGCTTTATAGACAAGCTCTCGCTTGGAAGAAATGATGGTAATCTTCGTCCGAGTTTCTTGCCCAGCCTTTTTTCGCTTCCACCACGGAACAACAGACTCTCGACCGCCAAAATAAATTTCTTCTTGAGTTAAGCCACTTCCAAGCAGCTCATTAACGAGAGTATTTGCAAGTTGCCTATTTTCTTCGCCTGCACTTTCCTCTTTAGCTGCTCTAACTGAAAGCTCTATATCAAGAACGACTTTTTCAGGGAATTCTTGGTAGGAACCTTCGCCAACAACCTCAATGTACTTTTTCGGCATAGCTATTACTAGGGTGATTCTCAATGATGGGTAACGGTATTCGAGATAGGGGTATGAAATGAACCTCTACAAACCTGTGCTTAAACCATCCTAAGCGCCTACCCGAAGACGAAAGCATACGTTATCAACCTTTTGGCCTGAATTAGGCCTCATGATCTCAGTCATAACCAAAAACTAAACGCTCCGCTAAATCTTTATCTGGACTTGCGCAGATAAACTCCCGAAAAATCGTAAGCACAAAACCCCAATCATGGAAACACTCTTGGTCATCCTCGGTTAAACGAAGACCGAACAACCATGTATGGCGGTTGCTCACCTCAGATACAAGACGCTGGACCGCCTCCCACTGCTCGACAGTGGGAGGCTCTGTGAAACCTGAAGTTGCAGGTATGGCTGCAATCAGCTCTTGAAAACGCTTGGGTGTAATTAACTCAAAATCGGAATCCGAAATCAAAGAACTCGAAAATGGGCCGTGAAGTTCTGGTGTGTGTGATGACTTTGGGCCGACGAAACTATTACCAAATGCCTCACTAAGCCGATACTCTCGAATGATCTCTTGTGGAGACTGGCAACGAGGAAGTGAAACGTGTTCATGCTCGCACCAACCATAGTCCCATAGCGGGAGAAGATTTCGAGGCGACTCAGTCATGGGTGGGGAAATTCGATGTTTCGAGGTGATCAACAACTGCTAGACGAGATTGACGTAGTTCTTCAAATTTTTTGTGCAAGATTGAATCTAGAGGATTTGGCAGCTCTACCTCGTGACATGCACTCCGCCATAGGTTCAAAATTGGCCTTAAATGTCATAATCCATTCCTGGTATGGTCTTTATGGGCTGTTATCTAAAACACTCTATCCAATCAAACTGAGTAGCGCGACTAGAACCTGGTGGAATCTGCTCATTCGCATATCGAATGATTTTGGCAACCGAAGATGGACGAATAATAAGACCAATCTCGTTAAATTTAACCGTGCACCATAGCCGCTTCCCGCAGCTCTCACACCAAATTCGGACTTCATGCTCTGGCCACATGAGTTCCTCTACCATCCACTGATATTCAGCACCAGCAACAATAATTTTTCTGGTTTTTCGCTTCATCAATACTGTGATGTAAAAGGTCACTGCCTGAAGCTAAGGTGTAAAGCATGACCGAGAACATCCATATTCAATTGCTTGCCCTAGACCTTTCAAAGAGTACCAAGGGAAAAAGCAGCGAGGCGTTCCATTGGCAACTGTACACCAGGCGCTACGAGAAAGTTCCCAGTTTCCCTGTGTATCTTTTTTAAATTCAACCAGCATATCCTGCCCACCTGTCTCAACCATAAATGCAACGATTCGTTGATCGTTGTACTCAACTACTTTGAAGAATTCTGGAGGTAGCATCCACTCATTAGAATTATCCTTCAAGAGTTTTTCAACCTCTTGCCCTTTTTGTGCAGTTAAGAACTCCCATTTCACATATGAGTTACCTAGAAGGAGCAGTCCTAACAAGATCAGAACCCCATTAATCTTCTGTTTTGTTGTAAGTTTTTTCACTTTGTAGAATGAGTTAGATTTTTCTCAGCACAGGTGAAGTCGTTTAACTCTAACCCAATCCTTTGACTTTTCATGGTTGAATATCTCCACAACGGTAATTTTAATCCTCCATATGGACATTTAGCCCCAGCGGATCTGAGTATTCGGTTGTGATTTCCGGATTCAATTATCAAACCAAAATATTATCCTTGAAGCATCATTTCTGAACCGATGATCAATGGATTGCATGAAGTCCATTACCATTTGAAATTCATCCGGCGCATTCAATAAATCATATCCAGCGTGTTTGCAGGCATCGATTATTTCATTGCGAGTCAAATAGCTGGCATGGTGCCAGTCGGGATTTGAAACGTAACGATGGCCATCCTTGTACTCTTTGATATGAGCATTACATTTGGCGACATAGTGCTTGGCATCGGATTCATAGCACCATTCATGCATGAGGTCTGTCCGCGAGTCGTCGGCATCATCGGGAATGATTGTGGTGTAAAACTGCTCGTGAATATCTTGTGATACGTCGTCGGGTAAACCACGGGGTACGAAAAGCGCGGGCACATCATCGTCGTAGCTGTGCACACCAGCGAGTGCTGTGAATAGGCGATAATCGCGGCTGACAGAAAAGAAGTTGGCGATTATAGGTTCGATGCCCCATGAAGGGTGGCAGTATTCGAGAAATAAGTGAATGTCGCATCCCATCTGTATGGACTCCTCGTGGATCTGATGTTTCGGCTGTGAGTGAATGAAAATTACAGCGTAAACCCGGCTTCTTTTCAGATTACTCTCAGCAAAGTTCTGTAGGTTTAGGTAATCATGCTTATACTGTTAGGTGCGAAAAAAGAGTTTGCTTCCACCTAATTGAGATGATTTAAGTCCACTGGTGAGCCATTGCTCCCTAAATCTCCCCCCGACGTAAACGAATGGTTTCTATCGCCCGCAAAAATTTATTCCAGGACCTACCTCGCTTTATTGTTGCCCAGGCAGGCATCATGTTTTCCGTTGGGTTAGTCACCATTCAAATTGGTATCCTCAATGGGTTTACCCGTTCATCCACCGTACTGATTGAAAATTCCGATGCAGATATCTGGGTGACCTCCGAAGAGCTACGCCATTTGGCCTTAACTCTACCTTTGGAATACAAACAGCTGGCTGAAGCGAAAGAGGTAGAAGGGGTCGATCGCGCAGAACCCCTAATTGCTCAATCCACCGTGTGGCGGGATAAGTCCAATCAGATTGCCCCCATTCGGATTATTGGCTTTAACCCCGAAGATACCCTGTTTCGACCGCGTACTCTTTTGGAAGGAACCCTAAAGGATATCCAACAGCCCTATAAAATCTTTGTAGATCAAGCCGATCTTAAACTCCTGGATGTCTCAGCAGTCGGTGATCGGGCTGAAATAGGATCCTACGAAGGAGAGATTAAAGGGATTACAACCGGGACCCGCTCGATTGTGGCAAGTCCTTATATTTTTACGTCTTTACCGAATGCTACGGCCTATCTGAACTCTCCCATCGCTAAACCGGATGAGACCCCACCGGATCCGCCTGATTTAACGGATCAAAACCGGATTACCTATATTTTGGTCAAAGCGAAATCCGGTGAAAACCTTTCCGCCCTGAAAGATCGCCTAGAAGAGGCCCTACCGGGTACCAAAGCCTTTACGCAAACTGAACTCACAGAATTAACCCAAACCTATTGGCAGCAGAGTACTGGGGTCGGCTATATCTTGGGTTTAGGTGCAGTGGTAGGCATTGTGGTTGGAACCGTTGTGGTGGGCCAAATTCTCTATTCCTCCGTCACGGACCATCTGCGGGAGTTTGGCACCATGAAGGCCATGGGCTCGTCTGATTGGTATATCTATCGCGTCATCTTAGAGCAGGCACTGTGGATGGCGGTGTTGGGATATTTGCCAGGTATGGGACTTTGTGTAGGCTTAGGGGCTTGGACAATTCAGGCTCAAGCGATTCAGATCTTGATTAGTCCGGCAACGGCGGCCGGGGTTTTTGTCGTCACCGTCGCCATGTGTAGTGGAGCAGCGATCTTTGCCATTCAAAAAGTGACTCGACTCGATCCAGCCCTCGTCTTTAAGTCGTAAACTGATTCGGAAACAAAACTGACTCAACTGGGAAACCTGTCAAGAGAGATATACCTGATGCAACTTGCTTTTCGCCAACGACCTCAACCGATGACATTGATGCCCTCCACTCCTGATACTGCTGGTGATCTGGCCACGCCTGCCATTCAGGCCAAAGGTATTGAAATGGCATTCCAAGTCGGCGATCAGCAATTCAAGGTTTTGAAAGGCATTGATCTAGAAATTAAGACTGGGGATGTCGAATTACTGATGGGGCCGTCAGGCTCGGGGAAAACGACGCTGTTGTCCATCTTGGGAGGAATCCTGACTCCCACGAGTGGGCAGGTTTCCTTACTCGGCCAAAGCATCACGGGACTACCTCGCCATAAGCTTTCCAAGTTTCGCTTGCAGAATATCGGCTTTATTTTTCAGGGTTTTAATCTCTTTCCTGCCCTGACGGCGGCGGAGAATATTGAAGCGACCCTGAATTTAAAGGGGATTCGCGGTCGGGCCGCAAAGAAGCAATCGATCAAGCTACTCAGGCAAGTAGGGCTGGCGGATAAAACCCGAAGTCTGCCGCGGGACTTGTCTGGGGGGCAAAAGCAACGGGTTGCGATCGCACGAGCGTTAGCCGGAAATCCCAAGCTGATTCTGGCAGACGAACCCACGGCTGCCCTAGACTCTCAGCGGGGCCATACGATTATGGAACTGCTGCGCAAATTAGCCAAGGAAGAAGGCTGCACGGTTCTCATGGTCACCCATGACCCCCGAATTATGGATATCGCCGATCGCGTCGTCTATGTAGAAGATGGGCTGATCACACCTAAGCCTGCCAACCTCTCCTTTGCGCATGATCCTTAGTGATGGATCTTGGCCTCATTGATACAAAAGGGTAAGAAGAAAAAGAATAATGGTGGAGTCGGATGGCGGTAGTAATTTTAGCTTTCAGTTAACTGCTTGTGCTCCGCCATGGCAACACAGTGTTAGACAACTTGCAAACCAATAGCTTAAGCGCTAGGGCAAAGACTTATGGTGAATGAAATCCTGTTTTGGTCCAAAATCGCCTTGTCTCCCGGATAGAATCTTTTTCTGGATAGCGAGTGTCATTCAAATCCAGACGAACACAAGTTGCACGACCAACTGCGGTCATTCCCTTTATCAACATACCTTGATCGACCCAAGTGAAATGCTCATCCCATTTCTGTAATCGAGGATTAAAGATAGGCACTGTAGCTTGTGACTCTGGATCAATGCTTGCAACAAAGTTATAACGTCTTTCATTGCAGCGACGACATGCCAGTGCAAGATTCTCAAGATCATCAGATCCACTTAAAGATTTGGGTGTAATGTGATCAATCGTAAAGCGGCTTGCACTCAGACGCTCTGATGAATGGCAATATTCGCACAAATACTTGGCTTGTTCTCGGACTGCCCTTTTCGTTTCATCGCTAATTGGCATGCTGAGCCGCAAGCATTGCGTTCATATGGGTAAAAATGCGATCTAATTCTGATATGGCATCTAGCTCTGCTATTTCCTCAAGGGAAAGTTGGTCAGCCTTTTTTTTATCTAGCAGACTTTCCATGCGAAGTTGAAGCGTATCAGTGAATTTAAACAAATACCAATTACCGACTGGTTCGAGCCGAATTTCGTGTATCAACGAGGATGGCTGTTTCAGTGTTGTAACCATTTTTTCTTTCTGAAACCGTAGTTGCAGATATTTAGAGTTCAATTACATCGTCATTCTAACTTGGCAAACCTGACCGACTCAGAATGCAGAAAGACCGTGGTGTTCAATAGAGTGATCAACCGTTCATCGTCACTCAATAGAAACTGCGATCGCACGAGCGTTAGCCGGAAACCCCAAGCTAATTCTGGCAGACGAACCCACTGCTGCACTGGACTCCCAACGAGGCCATACGATTATGGAATTGCTGCGTAAATTGGCCAAGGAAGAAGGTTGCACGGTTCTAATGGTTACCCATGACCCCCGAATTATGGATATCGCCGATCGGGTGGTCTATGTAGAAGATGGACTGATTACACCGAAACCTGCTAATCCTTCTTTTGTGCATGAGTCTTAGTTCCGGATCTTAGCCAATCTATAAAGACCGATCAAAACGAGAGAAATATCAGTCAAGATCCAAATTGCTCTAAGTTTTTATCAATTTCGAACATCGCAGATTGCACACACGTTATTAAATCTTTCTGAATCTCATTCTGAGTTTTATAGACTACGCGTTTATCGATCCTGGACAAAGATTGTCTGTGTATGACTCTTACTCCTATCCAACCGCTGGTCTTCAATAACTCTACTTCCCAATGATGCTTGCTTATCTGTAGCTCACGGAAAATATATTCGACCAAAGCCTCCCTAGAAATATTTTTTGGCTTCTTTCTACTAACCATTGAATACTAGGGTCATTATATGAATTTGAAATTATTAGTTTTCAGATGAAAATTAGATAAATGCCTTAAAACTCACCTTCAAGAATGAATTGAGTTTGTGTTGAATGTTCACGTATGAAGTCAACAATCGCCTCCAGCATGGCAATATACCATTCATCTGAAGCAGTTTTATCAGACTCCTTAAGCAATTTGATGTTCTTCTCTAATAGATCAAGATCGCTCTTGTTTAAAATCAGAAGATCACCGTCACAATCATCGTGCTTAGTCGTATATACGTACCTAAGGTTTTCGCTCTCATCATCGTCTTCATATCGAATGAGATGATATTCTCCAATACCTAACTCCGTATTGATTCTATGCATCTCGGAAGCTTGAGTCCCAAATCCATATTTCCAAACAATCTCGTATTCATCGCCAATCTTACATTCAATATATCTACCCATAAATGCTCTGTAGTGAAATTGAATAATTGATAATAAGATGCCTTGAATTCAATCTTTTACTAATAGTACTTGTGGCTTGCATTAAAACGCTCTGGTAAATGGCAATATTCACACAAATACTTGGCTCGTTCTCGGCATGCTCTTTTCGTTTCATCGCTAATTGGCATGCTGAGCCGCAAGCATTGCGTTCATATGGGTAAAAATTCGATCTAATTCTGATATGGCTATTTCCTCAAGGGAAAGTTGGTCTGCCTTTGTTTTATCTAACAGACTTTCCATACGAAGTTGAAGCGTGTCACTGAATTTGAACAAATACCAAGTATCGACTGGTTCGAGCCGAATTTTGTGTATCAACGAGGATGGCTGTTTCAGTGTTGTAACCATTTTTTCCGTTCTGAAACCGTAGTTGCAGATAGTTTGAGTTCAATTACATCGTCATTCTAACTTGGCAAACTTGACCAGTTCAGAAGGTAGAAAATCCGTGGCCTTTAGTAGAGCGATCAACTGCTCATCGTCTCTCGATAGGAGTTGAGATCGCACGAGCGTTTGCTGGAAATTAAAGTCAAACAGAGTTTTACTATTCGAGTTGCCAACTGGGAGGGAAAGTGTTTATTCATAGGGAAAATTGACAACTCCATGAATCATTAATCCTTTCTCAGGCTTCTCGCTCCAAAATGATAGACCGCACTATGTCCAATCCGAAGGGTCCAAGGCTGAGCATCGGGTTGACGTTCAAAGAGCCAATCGGTTGCCCCATGAGCGTTTCATTAACCTCAAACTCTCCAGTTTCAATATCGATCGCCACGATTTTGCCCTCATTTTCTGCTTCGACTTGTTGCCGAATGCCAGACTCGTAGAGTTCTTGCCCACGTCTGGCTAACTCTTCCTTACTGTGGCGTCGTTGGCGAACTGCCATGGGTAGCTCCGAGACTTTGATTTATCGCATTGTTATACGCTGTTTTGGGAGGCATATAGATGCCAGTCGAACAAATGGGAATCGCCCCTATTGTAAGTGTCACCATAGTAGTTGAGCATCGATTCGTTGTCATTCAATAGTGGTTGATTGCGAATACCCATCAATGCGTTGCGGATAGCGGCAATAATATCTGATCCAACAAATCCGAACACGTCTGTAATGTCGTTTGAAGTGAAAACAGCACCATCGGTGGCTACCCACATCACGCCACCTTGTTTGTGTGTAAATGCAATACCTATAAATTTTGTACGGAGTAAAGATTGCCATCTTTCCGCATAAGCACATAGCGGCTGAACGAGTTGAAAATGTATGTCATTGGCCGCACATTCCAAGCCGATTGATGATTCAGGATGAATGTGAATATCATTGAACGAATCTAAGATGTCCCAACCTATGTGGTTATGGTGGTTTGAGGATGGGTGAAAGCCACGTGATTCACCTGTCCATCCAGCGGCAATGAACTGAGATTCGAACTCTGGTGGTGGTTTAATCACGATTCACTTAGCTTAGGTGGTTGACTATGCTGACAAGTGGAAAATTTGCCCGATTTAAGTAAAGCATGGGGCAAAGAGCTGAGCTAGATCGCACGAGCGTTAGCCGGAAACCCCAAGCTAATTCTGGCAGACGAACCCACTGCTGCACTGGACTCCCAACGAGGCCATACGATTATGGAATTGCTGCGTAAATTAGCAAAGGAAGAAGGCTGCACGGTCCTCATGGTCACCCATGACCCTCGAATTATGGATATTGCTGATCGGGTGGTCTATGTAGAAGATGGACTGATTACACCAAAACCTGCCAATCCTTCTTTTGTGCATGAGCCTTAGTGATGGATCTGGTCTTCGTTGGGTGAGCCAAGATAAAAAAATAATGCCACGCATGTATTGGGTTACCACCAGCGATACTCAATTTCAGAAAATATTACCGTCGGTAACTCTGGCGCATATGGTTGTTGGGTTACGGCTTGAAGATTCTATCCTGTGAGATGCCCCCACGTACTGATGATGTCATCAACATCCGAATCGGCTTCAACAATTACTGCTGGGCAGCCAGTGTCAGGGACAATAGCGATCGGGCCACATTGTTGAGCAATACGCTGCGCGACTTTGATAATGAGTTCAGGCCACCCTTTTTCGAAAAAGTATTCGCAAGGTTCATCGGGCGAGGTGTATTTCAGGACTTTGACTATCGTCCAAGGCCCGTCTTCCAGTGAATTTGGATCATTAATCTGTGCCTGCCAAACTCCTCCGCTGGTGTTGAACGACACACTGTGATCGGTCAGTGTTTCAAGAGCCATCTGGAGCTGATTCGGCGTAGGTGGAGAGCCATTGGCTCTTGGTACGGAATGCCCTTCTTCGGCAAGCCATTCGCGTACTTCGCTGGTTACGGGAAATGCGGAATAGAGAACGCCCATTACTGTTTTGCTGGTTGTGGTGTGTAGGAAAGTGCTGAACTTTATCGCATAACGGATTGTGGTCAGGGGCGCGAAAAATAATGAAAAAAGACACGACAAACAGCTTGCTTCAAGCGTCCCTTGCACCACCATGTTAGGCCGTGACAAATTTAGATCGCAACTCATTTGGACATCTCTCAGTAATGCAAATAACCCCCCAAGGCTGGTCTTTTCCTCTGCCGGAAATACCCTGGATCGTAATGAACAAGTCAAACGCAGTAGCTGCACTTTTTGCAACAAACGCAAGCACTGCTGTATCGGAACATGACGCTGATACCGTCGAGTGTATCCAACGCGGGTCATGGTGAACATGGAAATCAAATTCAAGGCCCTGTGCTGTGTCACGAGCAAATGTGTAATCTGTGAGGCCTGTACCGGAGAAAACTATACTGGCTGCTTCGTCAACAGTGCCTTGAAATTTGTAAGGTGGGTCGCTTTTTCCGAGATGGGAGACGGAAATGTCATGCCCCTCTAATGCACTTAGGAATCTACTAACCTGCGACATTGTCGGCTTTGCAATGTATGCATAGAGGATGTAGGACATAGCTGCCTAACTACTAATTATATGGATGGTAGCTGATATACTCCGAACGAGTTGAAAGTTTACTTTTTAGATGAGCTTCAAATTCCTTGGTAGAGAGAGTTATAGCTCAATCTGAAATGTTAAGCTCTCAGCCGTTGACAGTATAACACTGGCTGTAGGGGTATTATCCGCCAACTATCGTATAAATCTAGAGGTTAGGGCATTATCAAGCCAACGCCGGATATACTCTAGACGGCTAAGATATTAACTTTCTTAAAGGACTGAAACTTGAGTGATAGAAGGCTGACTGCCTGACAGATCTTTGTATTCCATAGCTCATAAAGCTTTGCACTGTAGAGAGCGGATACGAGAGAACCAGATTTTGTTGTAGTGTTTCTTTTGAGCTTTTTTAGAGGCAAAACACGGTTGCGGATCCTTGGTGAATAAGGGGACTGGCATCAACAACTCCCGTCCTTTATGGACCACCCCCTTGAGCCACCGCAATCCAATCTTGAGATAGCTAATGCCTCTGTGCCAATGGGGATCAACCTGTTGGCGTAGCCCTTTAATATGAACAGCCATCCCCTGAGCCGTGCTGTATAGCAGTGCCACAGCAGCAATCAGGTACAGCCTCTCCAGAGCATCAGCACAGCGAATTTTCGACTCTTCAAGCTCAAACACACCAGATTTACTATCGAGGAATAATTCTTCCACCCGAAACCTCAAGGCGTATTGCCACAAGGTTTGTAACGAGGGTGATTCATCTGTAATCACTGCCCATGGTTCTTTTACGCCTCGGATATTCGCCAGTACCAAATTGCACCGATAGAGGCCATCATCCCAAAGCCCGACATTACGGTAGAGGAGAGCTTCTCCTTTGGATGGCCATAACCTACGGACTTCTCTTGGACATTGACGGGGGCCATGGAGAAGGACATCACATGGGATACGCAGACAGTAATGCCAACGGCTCTGCTGTAACCAGCTCATCAGTTGATGGTTCGCGAACCCACGATCTGCTAACAACATGACATCTGGATGCTGCCGTAATAACCAACGGGCCTGACGCAATAGCGGTTGATATTCCTCAAAAGCAACCGCCGCACTCTTGTGCTCTAATACTTTCCATAACAACGGTACTGCTCTGCCACAGCAGACAACGGATACATGAATCATGCAGTATTCATTCCATAAAACCGTGGTATCCATCGCTAGGTAAAGGCGATGGGTTCGCCAGTTCTTAAGCGCTAGAAGGACCAAAGGGACATACAGTTTGTGGACATCAATGAGCGGATTGCACAGAAAGCGTTGCCAGCGACGCTCGACACTTTGGGCTTTTTTTGCTCGGCAGGGGACATAGGATTCCCAAGCAGATAAGCATAATCGTTCACTGCAGATTAAGGCGCTCACCATCCATCCCAGGGTCATGAGATGACGCAAATCTCGATAATGGCTGTGTTGACGTAAAAAGGAGAACAGTTGACGATAAATTTGGGTGGAGCCTGACATTTGAGTAACGCTGATTTGTGCTTAAATCTAGCTTCACATGTCGCTCCACTCTTTTCTCAAAGACTATGAAAATAAAGGCTTTGAGATACTTCTGTCAGGCAGTCAGGATAGAAGGCTTGTGAGTTTCGCCTTATGCTCACCATTGCACTGGTCGAGGCACTGTTGAATGGCCCCTTTGAAGGCGGGAAAATCAGCATAATACTTCGAGTAGAGACATTCTTTGCGCACAAAGCGCCAGAGCCGCTCAATCAAATTCAACTGGGGTGAATAGGCGGGCAAATAGACTAACTCAATATCGACGATCTCGGCAAAGTCTGTCACCAGTTGGCATTTTTGATATCGAGCATTGTCTAAAATCACGCTGATGGGTATGACTGGATCGAGTAGTGCGAGCTTGGCTAGCAACAGACACATGCTATGAGAGTTGATGTAGGTGTGGTTGGTGATGCTGATGACGTCTTTGGTGATGGCGTTGAGTGCACCGAGAACATTGAATCGTTGACGACCAGAAGCAGAGGGAATGAAGATCCGACGGATGCACCAGAGAAACCCCAGATAAGCCCGGTGAACAAAATGAGCAGCATCCACAAAAAAGCTTTGGAGATGACAAGGCGCTTCAAATCTAGAGTCAGTAGTAGATGTAGCAGTCTAATTTCAAAGAAAATAGGGTGGTCGAAACGACTACCCTATCCAAAATATGTTGCCAACATGCTACCAAAAAGTACTACGTGCTCACCTGAGCGAAAGCCAATATTTGACCTTGCAACTGTTGATACTGTTATTGCAAAGTCATCGCCAAATCCAACTGGCTCGGCTAGCCAGCATGTTTCCTCAACCGATTCATTACAGCAGTCGCATCCGCAACTTGCAGCGGTTCTTAGTCCTACCCCAGTTGAGTGTACGTCTGTTATGGTTTCCCATTCTTAAGCACTGGCTTTCAGAAGAATTCAAGACAGGCCATGGCAATCGAGCCTATCGCCGAGCCCGCCTCAAACGCACCGTTAATGGCTATGTGGTGATGGCCGTTGACCGCACCGGGGTAAACATGCCTTGCCTGTGTACTGGGAACCCTTGCCTAAATCAGGCAGTAGTAGTCTCAAACAGCAACTCCGTTTGTTGAAAACGGCTCTAAAAATCTTCAAACCCTATCCAGTTGTGGTACTAGCAGACCGAGAATTCCACAGTCCTAAACTGGCTCTGTGGTTGAGCCAACGACAGGTTGAGTTTGTGCTCAGGCAAAAAAAGAGTGCTTATGTTCAACTCCAGGGTGAAGTGGACTATCAACCCCTCAAACAGAGGGGATTTGCCCCAGGCCAGAAAGGGTTCCTTCGCGATGTCTATTGGGGAAAGCGAGACCAGTTGGGACCGTTTAACCTCGCGTTTTACTGGAAGCGACAGTATCGAGGCAAGGGGGGAAAAGATCCTTGGTTTATCATGACGAGTTTACCGACACTGGAGCAGGCTCTCTCGCTTTACGCTTGCCGATGGGGAATAGAGATGATGTTCAAAGACTGCAAGAGTGGGGGATACAATCTCGAACGAACGAAAGTCAATGATGCTCGTTTCCTTGCTTTGGTACTGGTGATGGCGATGGCCTATTGTTTAGCAACAGTCGCTGGCTATGGTTTGAAAAAATTGAAAGTCAACCACTATGTTGCTCGGCTCAATGAGCACTCTCGGCGGCGGCCTCGACACAGTGATTTTGGCACGGCGTTGTTTGGACATTTATGGTGTTGTGGCATGGAAATTTGGACCTCATTCGCCACTGAATTAATGCAACTGATACCCCATAAACGACTCAATTATCAGAGGGGCATGAGGGCGCTATCACTGATTCAGACTATGTTGTAAAACCCTTGTCATCCCCAAAGCGAAAGTGCTCTTGTTCCTCAATTTTCTCGGGCAGACTCGACTTTCCCGGCACATACCCCACTTTTCGATAGCAACAACCGATGCGCTTGAGGAAAGCTTTGATCTGGGTTGGACTACGCTTAATGCCCGTTAATTGTTCAATGACGGCTTGAGCTTCTGCACTGGTGCGGGGCGGGTGTTGCTCAAAGTAGGCTCTCACACTATCGCTATAAGCGTTGAGTGAACTGGGTTGACCTTTGTATTCCAGGGTCTTCAGCCCTTCAATTCCTCCTTGTTGATACAGACGAAGGGTTTTGGCTAAGGTCGGACGGCTAATCTGACAAAGCTGGCAGATTTGGGTATGGGAAAGACCTTGACTCTTCAAGTAGAGAACTTCCATCCGTCGCTGCACCCGTGGGTGAGGATGATGATAGCGTTCGTAGTTAAGGTGTTGGATTTCCTCTACGGTGAAATCAATTTTAATCATGCAAGTAGGAGAGTAGGTTGGGGGATACTCCCAGTGTGCCAAATCTCTTCGTGACTATGTTAAGTCACAAGTCGTCCGCAGTATAACTCCGATTCTAAGGGTATTATCTGGTTGTCAACTATGTTCAGAAGACCCAGATTGAAAATCTCAGGATAGAAAATCTCTGTACGAGTAAAGTGTCTGCGTTGAAAGGGGTTTTGTTCTCTTTGCTAATGCCTGTAAGGTAAGACATTAATCTTCTCTACCCTACTCGAAGGGACAAAGAGTCTGAGTTATGGCCAAATTAAATGTTTTTGTAACCGGAGCAACTGGCTTTGTCGGCGCGAATCTAGTCCGTTTACTGTTGTCGGAAGGCCATCAAGTACGAGCTCTGGTCAGACCCCAAAGCGATCTGACTAACCTAGCTGGGTTAGACGTGGAGCAGGTGATTGGACGACTTACAGATGATGACTTGAATCAAAAATTACAAGGGTGTCAGGTACTCTTTCATGTAGCGGCCCATTACAGCCTCTGGCGGGCAGATCGCGATCAGCTTTGGCAGAGCAATGTAGAGGGCACGCGCAATCTCCTCCAAGCAGCCCGAGACGCAGGGATTGAACGCACCGTTTACACCAGCTCAGTGGCCGCCATTGGCGTTAAAGCAGGGAATAGTGCCGATGAAACCTATCAGAGTCCGGTGGAGAAGCTGATTGGTGACTATAAAAAATCGAAATATTGGGCAGAGCAGGAAGCCCACAAAGCCGTTCAACTGGGCCAAGATATTGTGATTGTCAATCCTAGCACCCCCATTGGCCCTTGGGATATTAAACCTACACCTACAGGCGATATGATTCTGCGGTTTCTGAGACGGCAAATGCCCTTTTATTTGAATACGGGGTTGAACCTTATCCATGTTCAAGACGTGGTTCGCGGCCATTTGCTAGCCCTAGAAAAGGGAAAAACGGGAGAGCGCTATATTCTGGGCAATCAGAATATGACCCTAAAAGAAATGCTGGATGTGTTGGCTGAGTTAACAGGGTTGTCCGCTCCCAAAGGCGAGATTCCTGCATGGATTCCCCTGACCACAGCCTGGATCGATGAAGTCGTTCTAGCGACGGTGGGCAAAACCCCCTCTGTGCCCTTAGCTGGGGTACAAATGGCCAAGCAAATGATGTTTTACAACCCTACCAAAGCGATTCAAGAGTTAGGACTGCCACAAACCCCAGTCCGTCAGGCACTGCAAGAGGCAGTCGATTGGTTTGTTAGCCACAACTACGTTCCCCAGACATAATACAGACTGCAATGTTTTGATTATTAATCCTGCAAAATGCATAGGGCAGCGTTAAATTAACGATAGAGTAATGTGTTCCTCCTGAGACTCGCAAACTCTAGCTCCAGAGAAGAAAAATGGTTTGTTGCCTAAATCCTGACTGCAAAAAGCCAATTAACCCTGATTTCCACAAGTTTTGTCAGCAATGTGGCACGCCTATTGTTCACTTGTTGCGGGATCGTTTTAAGGTGATCAAGCCCCTTGGTCGAGGTGGCTTTGGCAATACCTATCTCGCGGAAGATCTAGATCGACTGAATGAGCCTTGTGTGGTCAAAAAGCTCACCTACCAAGCAACGGAGGCTTGGGAACAGAAAAAAGCGATTGAGATGTTTGCCAGCGAAGCCCGACAGCTTAAGCAGTTAGGGCATCATCCGCAAATCCCCAAGCTGACGGCCTATTTCCAGGAAGGGCAGAATTTATATCTCGTTCAGCAGTATGTGGATGGCCACAATCTGATCGAACTGCTTGAGCAGAACGGAGCCTTTAGTGAACAACAAATTCGCCAGGTTCTACTGGATGTATTGCCCGTTTTGCAAAGTCTGCACGATCAAGGGGTGATTCATCGCGACTTAAAGCCCGACAACATTATGCAACGGCGAGATGGTAAGCATGTGCTGATTGATTTTGGTGTGGCAAAACTGCTGAAGCAAACGGCAGTGGCTCATGCTGGGGCTGGCACCATCGTTGGTTCACCAGGCTATGCCTCACCCGAGCAGATTCAGCGGGGACGCGCGACGCCCGTGGGCGATTTGTACGGTTTGGGATCGAGCTGTTTCCACTTGCTTAGCCATGTCTCTCCCTATCACCTGTCCTTAGAGTTCAATTACCTCTGGAGTGAAGACTGGCAGCAATATATTGCTCAATCCCTCAGTCCTGACCTCCAGAAAATCCTTGATAAGCTGCTGCAAATCGAACCGGCGCAACGTTATCAGTCTGCCAATGAAGTGTTGCAAGATCTGAGGGTTGCACCGGAGTTGCCATCGCCAAAAATATCCTTGCCCACTCGCTCTACTTTGCCTGGGAAAATTCCCCAACTGTCTGGGAAAGTGTGGGCTGCGATCGCATCCCTCGGTTTAATAGGTGTATTCGGGATTGGATACGTCGCGATACAGGCCAACAATACCGTATCCGTATCGCCCATGAGCCAATCAGAAGCTCTACTTCGGAGTGGGTATGAGAAGTATCGAGCGAAGGATTATGAAGGTGCGATCGCAGACTACGACGAGTCTATCGACCTAGATGACCAGAATGCCGATGCCTTTAACGAGCGCGGGCTAGCTAAATACGGTCTCCAGAACTATCAGGCCGCCCTGTCCGACTACGACCAGGCTTTGACCCTAGACGACCGACATGCCAATGCTTACGGTAATCGAGGGCTGACGAAACATGCCCTGCGAGACTATCAAGGGGCTGTCGAAGACTACAATCAGGCGATTCGCCTCAATCCTCAATATGCCTATGTCTATCACAATCGGGGAGTCTCCAAGTACAACCTCAAAGATTTGCAGGGGGCGCTTTCAGACTACGATCAAGCCCTACGTATTGATCCAAAGCGTGAAGATACCTTACGGAATCGAGGTCGTATTCACTATGACTTAGGAAAGTTCCGCGCTGCTTTAGCAGACTATGATCAGGCGATTCGCCTGGATGGAAAGCATGCTAATGCCTATAATGGCCGCGCCCATGCTAAAGGCAAACTGGGGGATTGGAAAGGTGAGTTAGCAGACTTTGATAAAGCGCTGGAGCTAGATGATCAGCTGATAGATTCATACAATGGTCGAGGCTTAGCTCAATATAATCGTAAAAATTATCGAGAAGCCATCCAAGATTACAATAGGGCGCTTCGCATAGAACCGGACTATGCGGTTGCCTATTTCAATCGTGGATTTGTCAAAGAAGTTCAGAACGATGTTGAAGGAGCAAAAGCGGACTTCCAAAAAGCTGCGGATCTCTATCAAAGCCAGGGCAATCAGCGTCGGCAAGATGCTTTGCGAGAGTTGAGACGGCTCCAAAACTCTGAAGCTAAACAAGTTGGGAATTAATACATCACGCGTAAATTTTCCTTGATCCAATTTTCTTGTGGATCGAGAATAATATCTGAATTCAGCGAGCATAAATCTCCATAGGAATTATCTCAGCTAGCATTCCAATGACTGAATAAAACTCCGAACAAAATATTCAAAAGAGTATGGATTAATGTTCTCTCACAAGCACAAAAAAGAAGGGAATTGGAATATCTTTGGAGTCCATAAGCCCCAGAACCGTATCATCATCTACCTTTCTGAAGGTGTCGTGAATGGGCAAAGAATCGTAAATCATCGTTGCACTAACCTTGTGCCGATATTCCATCATGCGTAATCTTGACCTTTACTCGAAAAAGTGGACATTCCCGAAGAGTCGATAACCTAGGAGAATGTTTACATGACACAAAGACCCCGTCGAACCTTTACTACTGAACAGAAGGCTGAGGCCGTCAAAATTGTTCAACAGTCTGGTAAATCTGTTAATCAAGTGGCGAGAGAACTGGACTTAACCCCGAGTGCCTTACGCAAATGGATCAAACAAGCCCAAATTGACCAACACCCTATCCCCGGTGGCCCCTTGACATCTGCTGAGCGTCAAGAACTCAACCAATTGCGTCGAGACCTCAAACGCGTTCAGATGGAACGAGATTTCCTAAAAAAAGCAGCAACCTTCTTTGCTCAGGAAAGCTCAACCCCTATGAGTTAATCAAAGCAGAGAAGGTGAACTTCCCCATTGTCTTGATGTGTAAAGTCCTCAAGTTATCGAGAAGTGGCTACTATGCCTGGGTAAAGCGAAAGCCCTCCCTAGACACCAGGAGAATGAAATCTTGTCAGAGCAGATTCAACAGATTCATGATGAGAGTCGTCAAACTTACGGCTCACCCCGAATTCATGCATCGTTGGTTGAAAAAGGATTTCCAGTCAGTCGCCAACGGGTGGTCCGACTCATGGCAAAGCTAGGGATTTGTGCTCAAGCGAAGCGTCCATTCAAAGTCACTACTCATTCTGAGCATGATGGGCCGATTGCCCCGAATATCCTAGACAGGACGTTTACGAGCGAGAAACCTGACCAAGCTTGGGTTGCAGATATCACCTATATCTCGACCCATGAAGGATGGTTATATTTGGCCGTCATTATTGACTTGTTCTCTCGACGAGTCGTAGGTTGGTCCATGGCTGAGCATATGCGGACACAATTAGTTCTCAATGCCCTAAAGGCTGCCTTATACCAAATCCGACTCATTAAATCCCGAAATATCTCATCTGTCAAACTGGCCACCAATGGTAGTGAGTGAGAGCTTGAATGTCTGATTGCATTGTCATTAAAGTTCGACAGCGCTGCTCGAGAACATCTTCGAGGTCTTCCAGGGTCTCAAAACACCGATTAGCCAGTGGTTCATCCGCTAGCCGCCACAACCGTTCAGCGGGCTGTAGCTCTGGAGAATAGGGGGGTAAAACCTTCAGATGAATGCCAGGTGGCACCACCCGATTCTTACAGGTATGCCATCCGGCTCCATCGAGAACGAGAAGAATCTGTTTGTGCTTTCCCGCTCCAACTTGCTGAGCAAAGCTTTGTAGGGCTTGATTAAACCATTCTCCATTGACCCGAGGCAGAATGAACCATTCGGTATTGCCAGTTGCGGGATGAACGAATCCATACAGATAGGTCCATTCATAGCGATGGTCCACCTCAGCAATTGGACGCTGACCCACAGGTGCCCAAATCTTTCGAATAATGGGTTTAAGGCCTAAACGATGTTCATCAAAAGACCAAACTTCGACCTGAGCATTAGGGTAGCGTCGCTCCAATTCTGCTTTGTACTCAGGCAGTTTTTTAAAAGCGGCTTGGGCCTCTGGTTCACCTTTACGATGATGAGGACGTGGGCATTGCAAGGACTGCTCCAATCGCTTGAGATAGTCCCAACCGCGTTGGGGCCACACCTTCTCGACTCCGGTCATCTGAGCGATGACCTGGGCTACTTTAGGTCCGTTCCATAGACCACCGTCGGCGGGTGGGGTTTGTAGACGAGTCAACAATTGTGCACATTGGTCTTGAGTCAGAAGACTGCGAGATTGATGAGGTCGCTTATCTTTGCGTCGGTTGCGTAACCCATGGGCGCCATTGTGGTTATACTCCCTGACGATTTCTCGAGCGTAATCGTAGTTGAGACCGACCACTTGGGCTGCTTGAGTCAGGGTTGTTTGCTCACTGACGAGCCATAGTAGATGCCAGCGGCGCGATTCTACTGGGTCTTGGCTGGCTCGGTAATGAGACTTCAGCTCGTCAGGCGAAAAATGGGGTTCGAGATATAGTTTTCTTGGCATTCTCTAATTATGCATTATATCGGAGTTATATAAATCGGATTTGGTATTAGGACAACGGATACCAGCACAGACTGGATTAATCTTTCATTCTGACCGAGGCAGTCAATATGCCAGTGGGGACTATCAACAGGCTTTAATCAAGAAGGGAATCACTTGTAGTATGAGTCGTCGAGCCAATTGCTGGGATAATGCGGTGGCTGAAAGCTTTTTGGGGACCCTCAAAACTGAGTTAATTTATCCCACAACGTTCCCTAATCGAGCGATGGCTAAGACGGCTATTGCAGAATGGATTGAGGTTTTCTACAACCGACAACGACTTCATTCAACCCTTGGATATTGCGCCCCTGTCCAATTTGAAGAAAATTACTGGAGGACACGAAATCAAACACTCGCAGCTTAAATGAACTGTCCACTTTTTCGAGTAAAGGTCACGTCTTGCGTCGAAAGGTTGCATTACGTCGTCTCATGGAGGCATTAAACGCTTCAACATGATTAGCATGTATCTCTTCGTTAGACACCTCATGAGCCAGGGTTGTTTTACGTTACTCCTAGAAAAAATAGGATGGTTCTACTGACCAACAGTAGAGAGACCGATGAGCCATCTAATCGATACTTTGAAGCAAGTCCCGGATTTCCGCAGTGCCCATGGCCGTATTCATCCGTTATGGCTGCTGTTGCTATTGATGGTGATGGGCATGCTTGCTGGATATCAAGGGTACCGTCCGTTAGAAACCTTTGTGAGCGATTATCGCCAGCCTTTAAGTGAGCTATTGGGGCTTGAGAGCCTCGAAGTTCCGTCTCACTGTACCTTTCGTCGAGTGATGAAGGGGCTTGACTTCCAAGCGTTGAGCCACCAATTTGAAGCATGGATGCTCTCGAAAGCCCAGACTCACTCTCCCGATAATTATGCAGCCTCCATTGATGGCAAACGGATTCGTCAGGGGCTGACAGATGCCAAGGGGAAGCAGCGTTTTGTAGGGTTGGTGAGTTTATTTGCGGTGGAAGCAGGCATCACCCTCAAGCTCGAAGCCCTCACTCAGGAGGATAATAGCGAAATCAAAGTCGTCCAGGCACTGTTGGAAACCCTTCAACTCGATGGCTTGCTGATTACCATGGATGCCTTACACGCCCAAAAAAACACTTGAGAAGATTGTGGCCTCGGGTAACGACTATCTTGTGGCGGTCAAATCCAATCAGGGAAGACTTTACGACCACCTCCAGACTTACTTTGAGTGTCTTAAACCCATGGCTGAGCACATCCACTCCGCCCAAAGTAGAGGACGAGATGAACATCGGTGTATACAGGTTTATGAGCCTGTCGGCATAGCCTTACAGGAATGGGAGGCAATTCGCTCTGTGCTTTGTGTCCAACGATGGGGCACTCGCAAAGGAAAGGAGTATCACAATACGGCCTATTACATCAGTTCAGCTGCCACCTCACCCCAGCATTGGCAATCTCTGGTCCGAGAACATTGGGGCATTGAAAATCGGTTGCATTGGCCGAAGGATGTTGTTTTTGGCGAAGATGATTATCGACTCGAAGATGAACAAGCACTGCTCAATTGGTCAGTGCTTAGAACTATTGGGATTAATATCCTGCGGCTAAACGACTATCAATCCCTCAAAACCGCGATGACTAAGCTGGCTAATCGGGTCGATATTATTTTTTCGCTGCTAACTTAAAACAGCCCTGCCTCATGAGCTGTATCAGGATGCTCTGGAATAGGTGATTGATACAGGACTAACGCATTGACAGAAATTACCCCCAATGTTCAAGAGAGCCATCCCAGCAGTGGTTGTTCAAGAATGAATTGTCGAGCAACCTCTTGATATAACTTGCGTTGTAGGGCATACCAGTTGTCTATCTGTTGATGCCAAACTTGTAATTCCAGCTCTACAAAAGCCCTCAGCGCACAAAACACATGGGTATGAACAGCCTCAGTTAAACGCACACGAAACCGCTGAAGTCCACACAATTGTTTGCCTGCACGATGAAAGCATTCAATGCCCCAATGGAGTGTGTGTAAATGCTCAAACTCAGCTTTACCTGCAATAGCAAGCTCCTTCGGGTCTGGCGCATACAGAAGGTAATAGCGACACGATTCGTTTTTGAATCGCTGGCAAAAAACCTTCACGATGCCCACCCCTTTGAGGTAAACATGTAATCCTTGTTCAGGGATGACAAGGGTATCCACGCGTTGATACTGGCTCTGGCCCAATCGCACCTGTCGATTTTGGCAACACCAACCAGGAATCCCAATTGCACGTCTTTGAGTAAATTGAGATTGGCCTTGGATGCATACCAAGCATCGCTGGTGAAGGTCGTCGGTCGAAGCCCCCAAGCTAAAACCTCTTGGAGCATTTCCTGGAGATATTGATTCTTGGTTTTGCCCTCCTGTTTGTCATAAATACGATAGTTAATGGGGACTCTCAAGCCATTGGGACTGGTGTAGTACAGGGTGATTAAGGGGATTCCCAAAATCGGTTTGCTATGTTTGCTACTCCAGTAATATCCCAACAGGTCCATTTTCTTGGGGTTGCTGTAGAGTTTCTCAAGAACAGTATCATCAGCACTCAAAACGCCTCCGGTCAGCTCAATCCATTCATTGTCTGCAAGTAAATCAAATAGATCTTTGGGCTCATAGCGTTCTCGAAGCAAAAAGCGGTTGATGCTGTCGTGAGAAACATCTTTGAGGATTTCTGCCATATGGCTGCATCCATCTCCTTGGGGTTGAGCTAGGAGATAGCGGACATAAAGGTCTTGGGTGCACTGAGCAGTTGAAGGCTTGCTGGGTATTCGCAACAGAGGGAGAACATTAACGGCCTTTATCTTTCAACCCACAAAATAAAACCCGTGTCAATGCGTAAGTCCTGTGATACTTTTGACGAGGACGCCCCTTCTTTGTTTTGGCTCCTTTGTTTTTAATGCGCACTCTTACCCCTTTCGGCAGTCGTTTGAGAGGCCGCCCCGGTTTGCCATTGCGAATGATGTCATGGCAAATATCAAACAGAATATTGCCATAGCGCCTTTCTCCATCCGTTAATAGACTCAAATTGTCCGTTTGCTCAATCACTCGAGCCAAACACTATAACGCCTTCTCAAATAATTGCTGGTCTTTTCGCCCACAATGCAATTCCCACAGAAACCGACTCCCCCGTTCCATCAGAACAATTGTCCAACCTTGCGACTCTGAGGGCGGTTTGTTTTTGTTCACCTTGGATAAAGCTTATCCCCCTCTATTTCTTGGTCAATGAACCGATGGACTAACGAATAGAGCATTAAGGTCGGCTTGAGGCTAGATAGGCGTCTTTCCCAATCAATCACACTTTTTTTGGATACATTGTGGGTGCGAGCTGTGGCATTCAGGCTCATCCCTTCACTCCTGGCTTTGAGGATGGTGATAATCCAGCTTAATGGGGTTTTGAGTCCTGAGATCGGAGTTGCAAACGTCTCACTGAAATAGATGTCACATCGACGGCAATGGAGGATAGTCCGTGAACCATGCCCTTTTGTTAGATAACGAGTGTGGGTATTGGGTGTCACCATAAGTACAGCATGGACAATAATGAACAGAAAAATCCATTGAAAGAACGATGTTATAGAATGCATCGATTATCTCTCAAATTAATATATAGAAAGCTTCTCTGCTGCCCCACTCTACGGAACCAGTACCAAAAAGCCCACACGGTCAAAAACAATATCATCAGCGAACGAGGAGGCAAGGTATTGTTTTTGAGTGATACCTATGAAGGCAAAAAGCATGATAAGAAGATTGCTGATGAAGAAGGGTATCGGTTCCCAGAAGGGAGTAAGCTTTGGCAAGATACTGGGTTCCAAGGATTTGCCCCAGGTGGGGTGAGCATCAAGCAACCGAAGAAGAAACCTCAAAAAGCAGAATTGACAGATCCACAGAAAGAGGAAAATCGACAAATTTCAAAGGTCCGAGTTGAGGTGGAGCATCAAATCGGGGGGATTAAGCGTTGTCAGATAGTGGTTCAGAGATTTAGAAATTGGGTTGACCATTATGTTGATGACGTGATGGAAACGGCTTGTGGGCTTCATAATTTCCGGTTGACTCACCGGCGCGGGAAAATTACCGGGCAATTTGGAACTGCCTAATCACAAACGTGAAAGTAAAAAGCGCTTCTGCAAGGTGTCTATGCTATTTCCGATAAGGTCTATAATATTCTTCGTCACACGAGTATGACTTTGATCAGGCGATAAAATTTCAATCGTCCAATCAGGTGCAAGCGAAAAAGCATTCGCCACTTCTCCACTGTCATCACAAAGAATTCGACTCCATGTAAACACCGCAATATCAGGAACCGTTGATCGTCCACCATAGACATCCGCAGGATGGCTTCTCGAAGGGTACGTGCAGCGTAACTCAGGGAAAGCACAAGCAACTCGTTCTGGCTTAACCACCGCATTAATCGCAGCTAATAGCTCACCTTGGATACGGCTATGTTTTCCTTGAGGCATTGGCTTTTGCAGGATCTGCTCTTCAATATACTCACTGGCTGGTTTAGTCTCCGGTAACCTAAGGAATTCTTCCAGAGTCAGGGATTTAGAAGGAACTTGAACCATTTTGAGAGCATCGCTAACAGTGCTAGTTACAGAATAGCGTTAGGGTGAAAACTGGACCTGCCCTGCTTTCACCGTCAAGACCTGTGCAGAATCTAGCCATTTAGCATCAAAAGCACCTAAGTGAGTGGTCGTAATCAGGGTTTGAAAGCGGGTCTGAATCGCATCTAAAAGCTGGTTTTGCCGATTCAGATCCAGCTCCGCTAGCACATCATCTAGGAGCAGTAAGGGGGCTTCTCCTACCACTTCCTCAATCAACTTCAGCTCCGCCAGCTTCAGAGCCAAAACTAACGTGCGTTGCTGGCCTTGCGACCCATACTGACGAGCTGGAGTGCCATTAATAAGCAACGTAACTTCATCCCGATGAGGACCAACCAGGGATAAACCTTGCAATTGCTCCAGCATCGACTTTTCCTCCAGTTGGCTGAGGAATTGAGGGTAGAGCTGCTCAGGAAATTGGGGGTCGTAGCTGACATTAGGGGTGTAGAGAATTTCAAGCTGTTCTTGGTGACCGCTAATGGTTTGGTGCCAGTGGCCCGCCAGGGGGACTAACCGCATCAACATCCGCTGACGTCGCTGAATCACCCGTGAACCACTCGCTGCCAGCTGCTGGTTCCAAAGAATAAGTTGCTGGGGGTCAACCTGAGGAGCATTGTCAGCACGATGATGCTTCAGATAAGCATTGCGCTGCTTAAGGACCTGCTGATATTGCTGCAGCAAATGGGCATAGACAGGTTCCAACTGCACCAGCACTGCATCAAGCCAATTCCGTCGCTCTCCTGGACCTCCCCGCACCAGATCCATATCAAGACTGGAAAACTGGACAATATTGAGGTGCCCCAGAAAATCGAGCTGGCGACGAATCGTTTCACTATTCACAGAAACCGTGCGACGACCATTGGCCCGCAGAGTCAAACTCAAGTCGAGAGGACCACTCTCCCGTTGGAGGGTTGCTGTAACCTGACTGAGGGATTCACCTTCTTTAACCAAGTCGCGATCGCGGCTGACCCGATGAGATTTTAAGGTTGAGAGCAGCTCCACTGCTTCTAGTAAATTGGATTTGCCCTGGGCATTTGGTCCCACCAAAATCGTTTTGGGAGCAGAGAACTCCACCTGCTGGGCGACATAGTTGCGAAATTGGATCAGGTGAAGCTGCTGGAGATACACAAGGGCTTAATGCTCAAAAATATTGTCAAAATGCATCAGATCCAGGGTGACGATGGTGGGTAGGCATTGGAAGCAAGCCATCGCTAATTCTAGGCGCTCTTCCCGCTCCAGCATCTTCACAAGGGTGGCTTGGGCCGATAGCAAATAGCGGACATCATTCGATGCATAGTTCAACTGCTCTTCTGAGAGGTTTTCCGCATTTCCCCAGTCAGAACTTTGGGCTGACTTGTCGAGTTCTTCACCCACTAACTCTCTGACTAGCTCCTTCAGACCATGACGAGGGCTGTAGGTTCGCACCAATTTACTGGCTATTTTTGTGCAGAAGATCGGCATGGTTTCAATATCAAGGTGATGCAACAGCGTGGCGATATCAAAGCGGGCAAAGTGAAAGACCTTTAGGACTTTGTCCGCTTCCATCAGCTGCTTCAGGTTAGGCGCATCCATTTGTCCCTGGACAATTCGCACCACGGTGACTTGGCCTTCAGGATTGCAAATCTGAACCAGACAGAGGCGATCACGATGGGGCTTCAATCCCATGGTTTCGGTATCCACTGCAATCCGATCTGCCTGGAGATAGTCCTGGAGAAAGGCGTCGCTAAGATCGCGATCGCAAACCTGAAACTCACTAAGTGCCATTCAATGCCCCCATACGTTCTGATGGGCATTGTACAGAAATTAGGGAAGGTTCAACCAAAATAGCCTCAGAAAAAGACGGCTTGACCGCTATAATCACCACAGAGTATTAGGGAAGCACAAATGCCGAAGTACGTCATGTGGGGTAGCTACTGCGATGGAGTGCTAGAAAAGCGGGCTCCCTATCGCCAAGCTCATTTAGATGGTCTCAATGCCCAAAAAGAAGCGGGGACGCTGATTACGATTGGCCCGACTAAAGATATCAAAATGGTGTTTGGTATTTACGACGCTGAAGATGAGGATACTGTACGCAAGTTGGTGGAGTCGGATCCGTATTGGCAAAACGGCATTTGGACCGAATACGAAATTCGAGAGTGGATTCAAGCCCTTTAGGTCATTGCTCCATCCCTATTACTTGAAGAACAGCTTGGTGTACTAGCGCCCGCCGATATTACATCCAATGAAGGCATTAAGGTGGATTATATTCTGTACTCAGTCGATAGGCTTATTTTGATCGAGATTGAGCCTGGCATTGCATAGCTTAAGTCTAAGTATCAAACAAACAAGGTCAAACCTCATAAAACGCATCAGCCAGAAGGGGAGTATGTCCACTCAGTTCCAATACAATCCCCTTCATCCTGATGCACTCAACACTTTGATTGAAGATGGCGACGCCTACGATATTTTCTTAGACTGCTTTGGCCGTGGCAAATTTTACAATACCCAAACATGGCTCAATACTTTTCCTAATGTGACAGGTGATATTTGGAAGTTTTGCCAGGAAGAAAACCATGAAACGATTGTCCCCTATGGCTTACACCAATTTCTCTCAGGCGAACTGATCACTGGTGGATACTGCCCGCATACTGCTCCTGTTTTTCTCGTGAAAGAGATTCACGGTGTAACAGCGGTAAATGCAGTATTTGGCGGCAGAATACATGAAGATGACGATCACCTCAGATACTGGTTGCCTGATGAAGTACAGGAAGTTCATCGAGCGTTATTGCAAATCCTTGAGAGTAATTTGTACAAACGAGAAGCGCAGATCGGTACTGACTATGGTGAAGGATGCTATGGAGACATCAGAGAATTAGCTCAATGCTATACGAAAGCGGCCAAGCATGGATATGCAATGCTAATCACCATCTCTGATTAATTTCTCAATATAAGTACTTAGCTAAAATTAATTACATAATCATCGCCGTAGGTTTTCAAAACTCTTTCCACATATTCGACCAAAGATGACCACCCCCAGTAGGCACTCATTTCAATCCACTGATATTTCATGAATTGCCACAGACGCTCAATCAAATTTAGATGGGGAGAATAGCTTGGCAACTCAAACAAGGTAATTCCCCGTTCGGCCCACTCTGCCTTCATCTCATAGATTGCTTGGCTCGTATGGATAGGGGCTTGATCCATCACAATGACGGTGGGCAACTCCACGTCAGCAAAGAAGGTATCAATGCAATGACTGACAACCTCACTGGTGATGGTCTGTTCTGATGTATAAGCATGTAGCCCTTGTCGTCGACTCAAAAACCCCAGAACATTCAAGCGTTTACTTGAGCGAGTCGGGATTTCCAGATAAGGGATCTACAAATAAATAAGGTACCCATCAATTGGGCACAATCTTGATATCCCATTTGGGTAACGCTTCAGAACATAGCCATTGTTGTTTGTAGGCTTCTAGCTCATCTGAGGGCACAGTAATGTTCTTTTCATAGGTGCCCTCAATCAAATGAACCAAAGGCTTCAATCCATTCCAGGTCATATTCGATGCCCACTGGACAGCCGTATCAATGGAGTTGAGGATAGTGCCATTCCAATATTGTTCCAAGGCTGCCCAACATCGCTCAATCGGATTGTATTTGCTGTGATAGGGCGGATAGTAAATCAGATGAACCGATAATCGTGTCATTTGGACAAACTCAACCATACGCTTGATAAATTGTGTGCGGTTACTGCGCACTGCAGAGCCGCCATCAAGGTTAATTTCTAATCCCTCTATCTGAGGATAGTTATCGTGATGTTCGCGCCACCAAGCCTCTAAACAATCAACAATAAAATCAGTAGTTTCAGCAGACTGACCAAAGTAAATTGACAGTTGCCCTGCGAGCACATCGAGAATCCCGAAGGGTACCAAAATAGCGTCCCAATGGTCATCATGGTCATTGGCTTTTGTCGCGTCTAGGGTACGAGCTTTGCCGCCACGAGAGAGGTTGCCAATTTTAACTTTGGCTTTGCTATCAATCGAGATGCGCAATAGGTTGGGGGCCGCATCGGCAGCATAATTGGCTTGAGCGACATTGCGAAAATCGCATCGGTTTGCGGCAGTTTTTCAGGGGTTTAACTTTTGGGTTTTTTAAGCGATAACCCATTCGATTCAATAGATTGCCGATGGTTTGACGGGTTGGTAATGCCTCATCGCTGTAGCCTTTCTCCTCAATCAATGCCTCACGCACGGCCCTGGCACTGATACGGGTGTAGTACAACGTTGATTTGAACTTCGGATCAGCTTGGGCTTCACCATCAACTAAATCCCGAATGTCAGTTGCTAAATGGGGTAGTTTCGTTTCGCTAAGCTGACGACCTCGGGCTTGATAGTTGTCAACGCATCTAATGCCAGTCCGTCGTTCATCAAGGCCCAGTTGAACACTGGTACGTCTCCAACCTAAATGACGCTCAGCTTTGCGGGCAGAGCCGTCCAGGTAGTCTTCAGCCACTTTTGCCATGAATGCTCGCTTGTGTGGGCCTGTCAGTTTCTTGGCGGCATCTCGAAACGTCTCTTTTATAGGGGCATCTAGCATCAGATATCCTCAAAACAATCGGTCAATCATGTATTGACTTGTTTCTTAGATTCGCAGGTACTTTATTTCTTGGCAAGTCCCTAAGTCCCTATGGGTTGCCATCCATAGGGAATACAGGGGACTAACGAAAAACCACTCTCATCCATAAAGAATAGGTGGATGTCTCCCTTCTCTTCTTGTTTCTTGAGATGTTCTAACTGCTGTTTTTTCGAGGTAGTCGGCATATAAAGGCTGGCCTGATGTCCCTTGGCGAAAGCGATGCCAGCTCATGTCCATCTGCTTCAAGACGCGTTTAACGGTGGCCTTTGACACGCGTACTGACCACTGCTGTTCAATCTGAGCTAGCACCCGATTGAGTTGGATGGGAGATGCCTGAGTCCACTCATAAATCTGCTGTTGTTGGTCGGGATTAAACATCGGTTTTCGACCTCGGCCTGGGCGATTATAGAGTCCTGCAAAACCACGGTTATTCCAAGCCTTAAGCCAGTTGTACACGGTTTTAGGACTCACACTAAAAAGGGAGGCTAAGGTGTAGGGACTCCAACCCTGGGCAGACAAAATGAGGCAATGGGCGCGTTGTCTGACCTGATGATGGCGACTACAGTGATAAATCCGATGCAATAAGCGTAAGCTTTCGGTGGAGATAGGACGGACTAATGACATCAAATCAATGGATGTAAAAAAGAGGACTCAGGTAGTTTACAACCTGGAAATTCTATGTAATTAATTTTGTCCATCTGCTTATGTCTATTCATGCGCTTGCTCATAAACGAGGATTTGGCCTGACAGGTGGTTTTTGGAACCGTTTTGGCGTCATTCTCATTGAAGCTCCTATTCACATTGTGAGTGGTACTCTGGCTAAACACTTCCATGCACAATGTTCCATAGAAGCCTTGCCAGCATCTTTAGAGGAGCAAAACAAGCATTTTCTCTGGCAGTATGTCGGACACACTTGGACTACTTGGTGGGCATTTTCATCGGAAGAGGTCGCGTTTGCCCTGGCTCTTTTTCTAGAAACGAAGGTGATGGTTCTCACCCATCAGGGAACCAGTGACTGGACCACATTCAAAGTTTTTGATCAGGATAAATGGGTTGAGCACTATGAATTTGGACATCACGGCTTTGATGATCCTGATCAAAAAGTCGGAGATCTGGGTTGGGGGATTGGATTTTGGGATCTTGAAGTCACCTATGAATACTTAGCATCTCCCAATTCTGAGTTTCCCATCCAAACTCGACATTTATTCAGCAGTGCGATCAGAAAGCTGACAGAAAAGAACATTCATTCAGCGCTACACACTAGAGCAAATGAAACAGGTTTTCTCAATACGACTCTTCAGTGTTTCGGAGCCTATCTTCCAGATTGCGTTGAAACACCTTTGACCTACTCCCGCTCGGCTACTGATTTCCAACCAACCCAATCAGATTTTGCACGAATTGATTCCGTTATTTTACCGGCAGAAACGTTTTATTGGCAGAATATGCTGCCTGTTCTACAGCGTGTAACCCTATAAATAAAGAGGGTTGAACAGTGTCTGAGGTATCATCTTTCCAAGCAAGACAAATCACCAGATTCGTTCCTATGTGCAAGACTGGCAAACATGAAAAAATGGCACATCATTCATCATCAACAGCGCAGATTCAGTCCCGTGAGTTGGTGGGTGCACAAAGCGGTTCATGACACTCCTCCAACGGCAGAATGGAGGAACGCAGATCAGTATGACCCCGCCTTTCCGCCCTGCATCTTTGGCAAAGGATTTCCCTACTTGTTAGTAACGGTTGATGGGTTTGCCTTAGAGTTTGCCTCATCCTATGAAGTCAGGCACTGCATTGAGATATTGCAGCAAAAACATTTACCGGCAACGAAAAACTTAGTTTGCAAAAACAGTACAACCTACCAAGGGTTTAATCACTGGTTAGCCATTTTTCCTGCGTCCCTCAAGTCATGGAAACAGCGCCAAAGAACAGTGAAGATCCTGACCCAGACGTTGATGGAGTTGGAACAAGACGACATCCATTTTTAGCCCTTGCTTATCTTGCAGACGTTTTGACCTAATCTGCTATACTCAGCGATTAAATCCTGGGTGTGATGTCTATCAATGCGTCAGTCAGGGCTAGATGAGAGTATGGCAACAAGACTGGGTATCGGTTAAGAGATTTTGTCGCCATGATCAAGCCATCTGTCATATCTAAAGGTTGGTTATCGGTATTAGTCGTGTTGATCAGCACTCCTTTACTCTGGGCCTGTAATCGAGTCCCCATCGTTAGAGAATTCTCAAACGATCAAGCTCAAGCAACCGATCCAAAGCCCGACAAAGTCCTACAAGCCTTTGAATCCATTCCTGGTACGCCTTATCTAGTCGCCAATATCGCACAAGTGAAAGCGGGAAAATCTCGCATATCTTCTTCCGAATTCTATTCGCGAAAAGGGGGCGGTATTGCTAACCTTGTCTTTCTTGATTCGAGTTCCCTAGAGTCTCACAGCCTATTTGACACGAATCAATACACCATTGTTGAAGCCAAACAATATCCTCTCGACGAATCAGCCTCCAATCCAGAAGCAAAGAAGATCAAGAAAACGGCTCGCTTTGTCTATCAGGTGCTCAAGAAGGATACCAATGGAGACCAGTACTTAGACAGCAGAGATCACCGAACTATTGCGATTTCAGATGCTTTTGGTAAGCAGTATGTTGAAGTCTTGACTGATATCAGTCAGCTTTTCAACTTACAGCCTTTAACTGGCAATCGCTTGCTAGTGGTGTATGTCAAAGATGGAACGAAAATGGCGAGTATTCTGGATCTCAATCAAAGAAAGGTCGTCCAGACCAATGACCTGACCAAACTTGGAGAAGATGTCGAGTAGTGGAATGGTAGAGCCTTGTCCAAAAGTCACTTTCACAGATCATTTCCTTGAAATGCAGACATCTATGACAACGTATCAAAGAAATGATATCTAGATTGACCTTCGAATAAATAACAACCACGCTGCACCCATCACCAGGTGCCAACGCTGTTAGAGTAATGGCAACATATCTCTCTGCCTTGGCGATCCACCGTATTGGAAGACGACCACATTAGCAAGCCATTCTCAAGATAAAACCGTTGGGTCATCTAGTCATGCAACCGACTGCTCTTTTGATTTACCCCCTAATCATCGTTATTTTTGGCATTGAACGAGTCCTCCGAAAAGGGCAAACAGCTTTAAACCTCAACCCAGGAGAGATGGATAAGGGTAGCTCCAAGCGTCTCTGGGCCTCGAGTCTGTTCAATCTTATTATTATTCTTGCGGCACCTTGGTTCGGTTCGTCGACAATTGGGTCTTTCCCATCTGCATGGATGGGCTGGTTCGGCATCATCACCATTCTGTTCGGTATCGGATTACGGTCTTGGGCCGCGCTCACGTTGGGGCAATACTATACCCGCACCCTTACTACGCTGGAAGATCAATGCATCATTGATTACGGACCTTACAGATGGATCCGCCACCCTGGATATTTAGCAACATCTATTATTGATATTGGTGCAGGTCTAGCCGTTATGAATTGGCTTGTTTTGCTGGCTTTACTGTTGTCTGGACTAACCGCCAAGGTTTATCGCATTCAAGTCGAGGAGGAAATGTTAACCGTTGCCTTTGGACCGTCTTATCAACAATATGCAGATACCACTTGGCGATTATTGCCCTTCTTGTACTGAGTAGAGCTAACGTCAGTAATGCTTGAATTACACCTAAATATCCCATGGCGTTACACCTAAAAATTCGAGTCAGCGGAGATTCCCCGATCGCAAAATACTAACTGCCAACCACAGTCCCAAAAGGCTCGCCACGGCAAACAAAGTATTACTCAACCAATACAAAGCCGTTTGTTTCTCCGCCGAGATCATCGCCGCCCCCATAATCAGCGACCCCACCAAAATACTGAAGGAGAGGCGATTGGCCGCGTTATCGACCGTAATCCGTAAGCCATTTAGACCCAATAGATTTAAGTTCCACTGCAAAGATTCTGACGTCACTTGGTCCAGGAGTTGTTCTAACTGACGGGGCGATCGCAAGGACAAATTCTTCACATCTAGGGCCGTTCTGAGCAGCGTCGGCAAGGGATCTTCCCCAACAAACTGACGTCGGAACAAATCGCTCATTAACGGCTTAATTTCATCCAGGACATTAAACTTGGGGTCAAAAGTCCGGGCTGCTCCTTCCAAGTTGGCTAAGGCCTTGACGTATAGACCCACATTGCCCGGTAGCTTGAGCTTATTGGTACGGGCCACTTGCAGCACTTCGTACAGCACTTCTCCCAGATTAATTTCCGCCAGATTGCGGTTATAGTACTTGCGCAGCAGGGCTTCAAAATCACTTTCGAGCTGGGCCAAGTTCTCTGCCCGCCGAGTTTTCGCCAACTGCAGCGTCAAACGACTACAGCGCTGGGCATCCAGATCCACAATCGCCAACAGCATTTCCGTTAAAATCTGCTGGGTATTAGGGTCCAGGCGTCCGACCATGCCGCAGTCTAGAATTGCCGCTCGACCATCGTTCAGATAATACAAATTGCCGGGATGGGGGTCAGCATGGAAGAAGCCATCCACATAAATTTGCTGCAAAAAAGCCCGAAATAACAGCGTTGTTACCTGCCGCCGGGCACTATCGATTCTGGGTTCTTGTTGAGAAAAAGGCAGGTTTGCCGACAACAAGGGCTCTCCGTCTAGCCACTGCATCACCAGCACTTTCTGGGTGGTCAAGGCCAGATTGATTTTGGGGACCACGAGCTGCTGCGGATCAAACCAGCGGCTGGTGGAAAGATTCTGGCGAAGCTGCTCTGTATGGCTGGCTTCAACCGTGAAATCCAGTTCATCTAAAAGGGCATTGGCAAACTCTGCCGCCAAGGACTTAAGGTCGTAATCTTTGCCAATATCCGTTCGGGATGCCAAATCCGCGAGGGTATTGATCAGGGCAATATCTTGATTGACGATGACATCAATCCCCGGTCGCTGCACCTTAATCGCCACTTGCTGTCCGTTTGCCAGGATCGCTCGATGAACTTGGGCAATGGATCCTGATGCCACGGGAGTCGGGTCAATTTCTTTGAACTGAGACCGCAGTTCCTGGGCAATCTGCTGCTGAATCACCGCCTTGATTTCCGGCCAGGCCACAGGTGGCACTTTGCTCTGAAGGGTAGACAGAGCGTCAATATAGGGGGCAGGCAAAATATCCGGTCGCGTACTCAAAAGCTGGCCTAGCTTGACATAGACTGGCCCTAAATCTACCAAAATATTGCGCAGCACCGCAGGCGTCGGCAAAGCAGGCTGATCCGCTTTGCCGCCCGTTAACAGCTGCTGCATATAGTCCCAGCCATTCCGGAGGACCACTTCAATAATGTCGCGTTGCCGGGAGGCTGTTTGCGTTAACCCTGAGAACACAATGCCTCCTTTGAGGTTAGTTGAACCGTTCGAACATCTTGCTGTTGCGATCCTAGCTCAAAACTCCCTGGGGTCATTGCATTGGACTCAACAGCCTGGGAAGTGGGCGATCGCAGACCAACATCACACCTATTAATTCAAACGCTTTAATTAGGTGCAATATCGCGAATTGAAAAAATTGGGCCGCCTAGGAAACAGAAGCTTGATTCGACGGAGCCGACTGAATCGCCTTGAACTTCTGCAACAGATGATTGGCCCAATAATCGACGTCGTACTTCGTAACCGTTTCAAACATTTTAGTCATGGCAGCTTGGCTTTCCTCAGGCGACATTGCCAAAGCTTTGTCTATGGCTTCATCCATCCGATCCATTGAATAGGGATTTGTGAGAACGGCTTCTGGTAGTTCCACTGCCGCCCCCACAAATTCCGATAGCACCAGAACACCGGGCTGTTTATCCTTAGCAATGATGTACTCCTTTGCCACCAAATTTAGGCCGTCCCGTAAAGGAGTTGTCCAGCAAATATCAGCGGTTCGATAGTAACAAAGCAGATCATCTAGGGATAAAGGCTGCGTATATAGCAAAATCGGCGTCCAGCCCAACTTGGCAAAGCGGCCATTAATTTTTCCAACTAGTTGCTCAATTTGACTTTGGGCTGTTTTATAGACCCGCATGCCTGTAGCTGGTGTTACACAGGTCATCACGAAGTTGATTTTTCCATGAAGATCGGGGTGACGCTCCAGTAAGCGACCAAAGGCTTCTAACTTCTCGCGGTTGCCTTTGACATAATCCACGCGACCCGCCGCGATAATCAATTTGCGATCGCCTAGTTCTTCCTTGATTTCGGCCAACCGCTTCTGGGCAGAAGGCTGGTTCAGGGTTCCTAAAATATGCTGGGGATTGGTGCCGACGGGGAAGGCATCGATATTGACCAGCTGACCTTTATAGCGGAGGTAGGTCGTCATATTCGGTTCAGCCAAGGCCGTGCCCACTGGGGTGATGTGCTCAGGAATCGGACCTCGCTCAACCACTTCGACGGGTCGGAGACTACGGGCCACGTTCACGAAATTTTCGGAGTAGCGGGGAATATGGAAGCCGACGATATCACAGCACAATAGACTATCTACAATCTCTTCCCGCCAAGGCAAGATATTGAAAATATCCACTGAAGGGAAAGGTGTGTGGTGGAAGAAGGCAATCTTGGCATTGGGTTTGAGCTGGCGGATGTAGTGAGGGGCCATCCACAGGTTATAGTCATGGATCCAAATGAGGGCATCATCGGCAGCTTGCTCACAGGCAGCCTCTGCAAACAGGCGATTGATGGTGTGAAAGTTTTCCCAATCTGAAGATTCATAGGTGAAGTGATAGGGGAAAGAATGGAGAATTGGCCAGAAGGCCTCTTTGGAGGTGATGTGATAGAAATGCTTGACTTGATCGGCGCTCAGGGGAATGCGGCAGACATTATAATTACCCTCGCCTTCTACTGTGACTAAGGTTTCGAAGTTACTCCGTTGCTTGGCCGTTACCTGTTTCCAAGCAATCCAGGTTCCCTGATTCACACTAGCAAAGAAGCTCTTTAGAGTTGGCAAAATGCCATTGGGACTTTTTTTGGGCCGATAGTGAACTTTACCGTTCTCAATCACCTCATCATAGGGTTCACGGTGGTAAAGAATCACCAGGGAAGATTTCATTAAGATGGCCTCCTATGCTTTATGGTCATCCAGATCGATGGGACTACAAATGTTCGAGCGCCCAACCCATTGCTGTACCTTTAATTCAATGCGACTGGAATAGGCGAGTTGAGTCTGACCCAAAACGACTTGCCTCCAAATCCCTAGCAATTTAAAGATGACCTCAAGATTACCCTATGCCAACATGCCTCCCACTGCAAATTAAGAACCGCTAAAATACTGCGGCTTTCTGTTAGGCTGGACAACAACAAAAATGTCATTCACGTTGCAAAAATTGTGGTTGATTCTGCTTTCCCCGAGCCCGTTCTGGATGACCAAGAAACGCAAGTCTTACTCGACTGGGCCGCCAATATTGATCAGTCGGACGCTACTTATTTTCAAACGGGCCAACTCCTCGCCACCCGACTAGGCGCCCATTACCGAGAAGATGGCCTCACGGAGATCGGCTTCTGGACCCCTGGACTCGCCGCTGAAGTGATTCAGTCCGAACGCAGTATTTATCTAGAAGTCTTTACCCCCCTAGAACCCATCGACTTTCAGGCAACTGAGCAAGAAATTACCTGGCAACGCGATCGCATCTCTCTTATTCTCCAAGGTGAATATATCTGGGGTGTGATTAAGGGACTGCGACCCGGTACCCGCGAGGAAGCAGGTAGTTTCTACTGGCTGCGCTATATCGACTACCAAGGGCATGTCAAGACCATCCGTGATCCATTAGCTTACTCCCTCCCTTACGGTGTCTTTGCCCCCGCCGAACTTTACGATAGCGATCGGCTCCAGCGTCAGCGGGCTGATTTAGACTATTTCAAAACCACAGGAGCCCAAACCAAATCTCGCAAAGGATTCTTAGCCTCAGACCTCGAAAACCCGCCGCCTCGCCTCCCCGCTCCGATCTGTATCCTGCAGCTTCATGTTCATACCGCGTCTCCCGAAGGCACCCTGGCAGGTCTAACACGCATCTACCAGCGTATCTCGGACAAACTCGCCCAAGGGAAAGACCTTACCCCAGTGGAGCAAAATTATGTAGGTTACGACGCCATTGAGCTACTGCCCATGGAGCCCACCATTGAATACCGCTTGGACCAAGACAACCACCACCATGAATTCTTTGCTCGTCCCCCCGAACCCACTAGCCTGACGGACGAAGATACCCAAACCATCAAAATTACCCTCCGCAAACCCAACACCCAGAATTGGGGCTACGACGTCCCCATTATTGGCTCTGTGGCCACTAATCCAGCTGTCTTAGAAACCCTGCGTCCCGACGAAACCATTGACTTTATTGCCACTCTCCATAATTTTTTCACGGGTCCGATTCAAGTTATCTATGACCTGGTTTACGGCCATGCCGACAATCAGTGCGAACATCTGATTAGCCGCCAATACTTAAAAGGCCCCAATATGTATGGCCAAGATTTAAACCATCAGTTGCCTGCTGTCCGGGCCATTCTCCTAGAAATGCAGCGACGCAAGAATAATACCGGGGTCGATGGCATCCGAGTGGATGGGGGTCAGGACTTTCGGTTTTTCAATCCCCTCACTAATCTCGTGGAACAGGACGATGGTTACTTACGAGCCATGGGCAATATTGTCCAAGAGATACAAGGCAATGAGCGCCTGATGTTCACCATCTTTGAAGATGGTCGCCCTTGGCCTCAAGAAGGTTGGGAAGAAACCTCCCGCTATCTAGAGTTGGTTGAACTCGAACCCCATTCCTACCAGTGGGGACCGCTAGTGTTTGCCCACAATACCCCCGCCCTGAAACACTTTTGGGATCAGAAATGGCGGCGCGTCTGTGAAGTGATGTTCCAAGGCTCTCACTGGATTACCGGCTGTGCCAACCATGATACGGTTCGTCGGGGCAATCAAATTGATCCTGAAGGTCCGATTAATTGGCATTTGGGAGACACCCTCGTTGAGGTAACCAAAACTGCCTACGACAATCCCGCTATCAAGCTATGGGTTTTAGGATTTTGTCCTGGGTTACCCATGGAATTTCTCAATGCCAACTTTCGCGGCGCTTGGGGCTTTTTCCGTAATACGGATGAACTATATGGCGTCAAAGTCGTATCCGAAGAAATTGGCTTCCTGGATTGGCAACTCACCCCCGAACTCTTTCAGCCCCCTGAGGTGTTTCCTCAACTCAAGGCCCTCGGATTTACAGACTTAGAGATGCTGCGACAGTTTGCCAAAGCCTTGCAAGCCACCATGCTGGAGTCAGATTATAACTTGGAAATTGTTGCTGAGACCTGTCGACACTGTTTTGGGGGAGAAGCGGGTGTCTGTGCCAACGTCAGCTTGGAGACATTGAGACATTCAGATCGCCCCGAATTCCTAAATGATTTAGATGTGCCAAAGCTTAAACAGTTTGCTCGCGCCTTTATGGAAGATGGCTACGATTTTTCCAATGTTAAGCATTGGGGAGATAGCTTAGATCCGGACCAGGTGGCCTTTAATTTAGCGGCCCGCCAATATCGATTTGCCCACCCTTGGCTAGGAGAGAATTTAACGGAACGCGATCGCTTCAACCGGATCACGGAAGATGCCTACACCCTCTTCTATGGTCACCGCACCCAACATGATCCTGACATTGAACAGCCCGAAGATATCGTCATGGTCAGCCATATGGGGGGTGAACCGGCCATGGTCACCTTAGGGGACTGGTTACAGCTGGAATTAAGCGAATGGCGGGTGGCATTGACCTCTCCCGGCTTAGAAATCGGGAATGATGTCGAAAGCTTAAGATCTTTTGAACTAAGGGACACTCAAGGGGTACTCCTAGAGAAGATTGTGTAAACCCTTCGAGGAAGATCATGACTTCATCCACCTATATCATGGCCTTGGATTTGGGGACCACTGGCAATCGTGCCATTCTCTTCGACCCAGACGGCCAGATTGTTGATCAAGCCTATAAAGAGCTTCCTCAGTATTATCCTCAGCCAGGATGGGTGGAACATGATGCCTTAGAAATCTGGCGCGATACCCGTTGGGCCATGGAAACGGTAGTCGCCCAAGCCCAAATTGATCCCGCTCAGATTGCCGCCATTGGCCTCACCGTGCAGCGAGAGACCTGTCTGCTCTGGGATAAAACTACGGGACAGCCCTTGCACAAAGCCATTGTTTGGCAAGACCGGCGTACAGCAGCCTACTGTAATCAGCTAGCAGAACAAGGCCATACCCAGGATATTTACGATCGCACGGGCCTAGTCCTGGATGCCTATTTTTCCGGGAGCAAGTTAGCCTGGCTGCTCACCGAGGTGAAGCAGCAAAACCCCAACCTTAATTTAGACAACGTTATTGCTGGCACCATCGATACCTGGGCCTTATGGAATCTTACAGGCGGAAAGGTTCACGCCACCGATCACAGTAATGCCAGTCGGACCCTGCTACTGAATTTAAGCCAAGGCACCTGGGATGACCATCTTCTCGATCTATTTGGGATTCCCAAGTCATTTATGCCCGCCATTCAGCCTAGCTTAGGCGTTTTTGGCAAAACCGATGCCAAGTTCTTAGGACAGGAAATTCCCATTGCCGCCATCTTTGGGGACCAGCAGGCTGCCTTATTTGCCCATGGTTGCGATCGCCCAGGTTCTCTTAAATGCACCTATGGCACTGGCTCTTTTCTCGTGGCCCATACGGGTAGTGACATTGCTCGCTCCAAGAACCGTCTGCTGTCCACCGTGGCTTGGACTCAAACTGATCAGGGGCAAACCCAAACCGGCTATGCCATCGAAGGCAGTATGTTTACCTCCGGGGCCTGTATCCAGTGGCTGCGAGATGGCCTCAAGCTGATTGCCAATGCTGCTGAAACAGAAGGGCTGGCCCAAGCAGTTGAAGATAATGGTGGGGTCTATTTTGTCCCGGCCCTGAGTGGCCTTGGTGCTCCCCACTGGGATATGAGTGCTCGAGGAGCCTTTTTGGGAATTACGCGCGGGGCTCAGCGGGAGCATATGGTGCGGGCCGTTCTAGAAGCCATTGCTTTCCAAACTAAGGAAGTGGTTGATGCGGTCAATCAAGATTGTGGCTCTCCGATTCAGCAACTCAAAGTCGATGGGGGCGCTTGCCAGAACAATTTCTTGATGCAGTACCAAGCCGATGTTTTGGGCATTCCGGTCGAACGTCCTGCGGTTTTAGATGCCACCGCCCAAGGAGCAGCGTTCGGGGCCGGGTTAGCCATAGGGGTATGGAAAGACTACGCAGGGTTAGTCGCTGCTCGCAAAATCGATCAAGTCTTCAAACCAGGTGCGAATGCCCAAACCGCTCAAACCAACTTTAAAACCTGGCAAAAAGCAGTGGAGCGCGCTAAAAAATGGGCTAAATAGTATCAATTGAGACATTTTTTATCACCTTTTAGTCATTTAAGAAAAGAACTTTTAAATTTTTTGGCGGGAACCAGAATCGCCATTATTAGGCTATTAGCAATAGCCTCACGCATCAAAATTGCATCTCATAAATTTATCTACAATAAAAATTAATTAATATACAACTATTTATCTTTAAAAAAAATCTATTAATAGCTAATATAAACTCAGATTGAATGAATTTCTCAACTGAGAAATGCTGTTATTTGTGTTAGGAAGTCATCACATTTATTGATGAGTCAATATCCATTCATCGAATGATGTGGGTTTATCCCCTGTAGAACAGTTCTTCCCCTAATTTAGGACGGTCCAAGATGTTGTAAGGCGTTCTCCTTGCAATCGTTTCTCGATGGAGTTTCTTGAATGATAGAAGCCCCAAAAAGTTCTATGGCAATTTTCAAACAGCGCTCCCAAAAAGATACACCCATGCATCTGGAACGGAAGAACAACGCTGAGGTTTATATCACGTTTTTCTTATCTTAAATTCATAACAATGAACCCTACTTCTTTTGGTCTAGGGCAACCGATAAGGTCGGTTGCTTTTGTTGATGCTGAGCTATCCCAAACGGATATTTTAATTGAATCGTTAGATGTTGATCGTGTCTTTGTACTCGATGATCCCACAGATGCCATCGAAGATATTGCCCAGACCCTATCCCAGTTTCAAGACTTAGATAGTATTCACGTCATTTCCCATGGCAGCCAGGGCACCGTTCAGCTGGGCAGCACCGCTTTAACTCAAAACAACCTCCATGCTTACGACCTGGATAGTTGGGGAGCGTCACTCGCAGACCATGGCGATCTGTTGTTCTATGGCTGCAATATTAGCGCTGGCGACGACCTCACCTTCCTGCAGGCAATCAGTGATGTTACCGACGCAGATGTTGCGGCTTCTAATGACTTAACGGGGCAAGGGGGCGATTGGGTCTTAGAAACCAGTGTCGGACAGGTCGAAACCGCCATGGCTTTAAGCCAGGCTGGCCAAACCGCTTATCAGGGCACATTAGCAACGATTGGTGAAAGTGGCAGCATAGACACCCTGAGCGATCAATGGACTCGCATTACCCTCCAAGAAACCTATGCCAATCCTGTTGTTATCGCTGGCCCCCCTTCCTTCAGTGGGCCTGATCCTTCAACGGTTCGGGTGCGGAATGTCACCAGCAACAGTTTCGAAGTCCGCATTGATGAGTGGGAATATCTCGATGAACTACACACCCCCGAGTCCCTGGGCTATCTGGTCGTTGAAGAAGGCATACATACCCTTACCGATGGGACGGTCCTTCAAGCTGGGAGCAGTCAAAGCAATACCGACTGGGATTCGATTGATTTCACATCTGCATTCAGCGATACGCCGTTGCTATTTGCCCAAACCACGATCGAGAATGAAGCCACAGCCGTGGCAGAGCGCATTCGGAATATCTCCAACACTGGATTTGACTTGAGGCTGCAAGAGGAAGAAGCCGCAGATCAAGTCCATGCAGTAGAAGATGTGGATTGGATTGCGATCGCACCCGGTAGCAGTACTTTTGGCCCAGTCCCCTTCATTGCCGATCAAATCTCCAGTAATCATCAGGATTCTACGGCCAGCTTTGGCAGTGTCTTTAGCGGTGACATACCCGTATTTCTAGCTCAAGCCAACACCAGTAATGGCGGTGATCCGTTTGCCATTCGTTATCGGACCCTGGCCCCGACCGGCACCACCCTCTTTTTGGAAGAGGAGCAATCCAGGGATAGTGAGACCTGGCATGTCTTTGAAGATGTTGCTTATTTAGCTCTGGGCACCGGATTGTTAGAGGTCCCAGATCCCGTTGTGGAGACCTTTGCCTTAGGGGATACGAATCCCATTTTGGTAAATGAATCCGCTGGTGTTGTCACCATCACAGCTGTACGTTCAGGACCAGCCCTGACCCCAGCGACCCTCGAGTACACCACCAATGAGGTAGGGGCTGATACAGCCTTAGCCGATATCGATTTCATCACGCCCACCTTAAATGGGCGCAGCAATACTGGTGAAATTACCTTTGGCATTGGTGAAATGGTGAAAACGTTTACGATTCCCATCATTGATGACACCTTATTGGAAGGCAACGAAACCTTCTCTGTCGGTATTCAAAATCCCAGTACAGGTAGTTTGGGTGCCCCCCGAACCACCCTGGTGACGATTATTGATGATGACGCAGCATCTACCTTATCCGTCACAGATACTGCCATTAGTGTGGAAGAAGGCACGGCAACTGCCTCGATCACGGTTCAGCGGAGCGGCAATAGTGCGAGCGCTGCATCCGTTGATTTCAGCACCCGTGACGGCACAGCCATTGCTGGACAAGACTATCGGGCAACCTCTGGTACCCTGACCTTTGCCGCGGGTCAAACGTCCCAAACCCTTACGGTTCCTATCCTCAACGATATTGTTGTGGAAGGGGACGAACTATTTTCTGTGACCTTAAGCAATCCCATGGGTGGAACCCTAGGCGATAACATCACCAATATCACCATTATTGATAATGATTTGGCTTTGGGTAACCTGAATCGCACAACAGCGGTGTCAGGGCTCACACAACCCACTACCCTCGACTGGACACCGGATGGTCGTTATCTATTGGTTGCCCAGAAGAATGGGGTTGTTCGGGTTATTGATAATGGCGTACTCCAAACCACTCCCTTAGTCGATCTATCAAGCCAGGTGAATGACACCCGAGATCGCGGCTTACTAGGGCTAGCCATTCATCCAGATTTCCCCAATTTACCCTATGTCTATTTGCTCTATACCTACGATCCGCCCGAAACGATTGGCAATACCGGCTTAGCGGCGCCAGATGCTAATGGCAATCGCCCGTCGCGGATGGTGCGGCTCACGGTCGATCCCACCACTATGGTTGCGGATCCCAGTAGCTTAGTCGTCTTAGCAGGGACCAACAGCACCTGGGCCAATACCAGTCAACCCGGTAGCAATAGTACGGGCAATCTCGCTATTCCCCCTTCTGGTATTGTCAACGGCACCACTATTACGGCTCCCTTAAGCCAAATTGATACGGGCACCCAAGATAATGACCCGGATCGGCCTGGAATTCAAAACCAAAATATTCGAGACTACCTAGCCACCGATAGTGAATCCCATTCCATTGGTGACCTAGAATTTGGACCCGATGGATATCTGTATCTCAGTAATGGTGATGGTACTTCCTACAACTTTGTGGATCCACGGGCCGTTCGGGTGCAAGATATCAACAATCTGTCTGGAAAAGTTCTCCGTATTGATCCCCTTACGGGAGAAGGGATTTCTACCAATCCTTTCTTTAATGGTGATCCCAATAGCAATCAGTCCAAAGTGTTTTACTCAGGACTTCGCAACCCTTACCGCTTTACCTTTGATCCGTTGACCAATTTACCTGTGATCGGTGATGTGGGTTGGACAGAATGGGAAGAAATTAATACCGGAATCCCTGGTTCTAATTTTGGTTGGCCTTACCTGGAAGGCCCTAACCCAACAGGGGGTTATCAGGATTTGTCCTCAGCCATTTCCTTCTATAACAATGGCAATCGAAATAATCCCGGAGATGCAGCCGCCATTTTTCCGCTCCTATCCCGTACCCATGGAGCACCGGATAATGCTAGAGCCATTACTGTAGGCGATTTTTACAATAGCAACACGTTGATGTTTGGAGATGTGAACAATGGCACCCTTTATGCCGCAACCTTCGATAGTAATCGCCAAATTTCGAATGTCCAAGTCTTTGACTCCAATATTCCGTTTGTAGTGGATATGAAGACGGGGCCGGACGGTCGACTCTATGGGGTCGATCTCGTCTCTGGGGAAATCTTGAGATGGGAGCCGGTGACCCTTCTGCCATCTCCACAACCCAACTTATCGGCATCCTTCAATAATTTTGCGGACCTGTCTTCCTTAAATCTCAATGGCAGTGCATCAGGAGCCAATAGTCGCCTTCGATTAACGCCTGCCAGTGGCAACCGAGCGGGAAGTGCCTTTTTCAATCAGGCTTTTCAAGTGGGTGGGAGCACCAGCTTTTCTACCCAATTTCAGTTTCAAATTACGGGTAGCCAGGGGACCAATGGTGCAGATGGTTTTAGCTTGGTTCTGCAAAATAACCCTGCAGGAAGCAATGCTGTGGGCCGCTTTGGCGGAGACATCGGCTATGGCGGCATCACCCAGAGTCTCGCCATCGAATTTGATACCTTCAATAATGGCGCGATGGACCTCAATAGCAACCATTTATCAATCTTGAGCAATGGAATTACCGACGTCCCATTGGCCTCGGTTAATGCTCCCTTTGATCTGAATAATGGCGATACCCTGACTGCTTGGGTGGACTATAACGGTACAACCAATCTTCTGCAGGTATATTTGGCTAACAGTACCGTTCAACCCAGTACTGCAGTATTATCTGCCAATGTTGATTTGGCCGGACTTTTAGGCAGTCAAGCGTTTATCGGATTTACGGCAGGGACAGGGGGCCTCGTGAACAACCATGAGATTCTGACCTGGTCCTTTAGCAGTACGGTTTAGCGCCACCCTCTAGATCTCTACTGATGACGGCCTTGGGCAATGGCCTGGAAACACTGAATATATTGGGTATGCCCTTCGGGGAACACCACATTCAGCGTTAGAGGATCGTCTGTATCCCGATCATCCCCAGGTCCCGTCACCACTCGATGAGATACCTGGGACCCTGCGGGAGAGTCAAGTATGTGCTCTAGCTGCAAGGGTTTACGGTTTTTGACCTCACCACCACTGCTATCCACATAAACCACGACGTTATTCGTATCGAATTCTTCACCTAAGGATTGAATTAGGTGTAAAAAGTTGCGATCGCTTCCTCCCCGCTGAAACCGCAATTCTCCCTGCTCTTCGACCGCCTTACTGGTAACCGTATCACCCACCCCAATGAGAGTTGGCATTTGCCCTGGATCAAATTTTTCTTTGACTAAATCCACCAGCTCGGCGTGGGCGGGTGGGGCCTGACGGGCATTGAAGTCTGCCCCCAAAGGGTACTGTCCCGTTCGCTGATGATAATAGCGATTTAAAATCGCCAGCACTCCCGCTTCTTTAATGCCACCCTGCAACATAAATTGGAAATCCGTGGTCCCTGCTTCTTCAGGAGTCGCTGGCTGCAAAATTTCATTTCCCTGGGAATCTTTCCCGAGATTAGGCGCGTAATGCACAAAAAAGGATTGTTCTAATCCTTGGGCTTGAGCTTGGGCCAATAGCTCCGCCGTCAGCGTTTGCATCTCTTGCTGCAGCCGAGCATATATCTCAGTTCTGTCTGCCAGCAGATCGTAGAAGACATTTAAATTGGCCGTGGGAGAGACGGGATTGTCTAATACAGCAGCCTGGATACAGGGCTGAATTTGGGAACTATCTTTAGCCAGGGTTTGAAAAAACTGTTGCAACCGCTGACTAATTTGCTCAGGCACTGCTGCCAAAAACGCTAACTCCTGGTCGCTCACCCCCGGATGGGAGACTGAGCCGAATCGATCTTGCCATTGCACTCCTCCCGCTGCGAGGCCGGGTAAATATAGACCTTCTTGAACAACGGTTTCGGCATCAAATGTTTTCTCAACAATGCGATTGACCCCGCGATTGCCGATATGTTCACCATTGGTGAGGACATAAAAATGTCCATCTAGCTGACGTGCCGCTCGGACATAGGCTGGATCAAGGGTACGGGTCAGGGGATCTTTCACCAACCCCATGCACACCCCATCTAAATCTTGAATGATTAACAGATTGTTTTGCCGCTGGCCCAGGTCAATCAAAGCACCATGGTCTAAGGACCAAGCTTGCTTAGACAAAGGTAAGTTAGACATGGTGGGTAGATGAAGGAATCACGACCGTAACGCTTAAGCTGCTGCCATTAAGCCGTTTTCGCTGGAATTTGTTCCGGCTGAGGTGACTCTTCTGCTGGTTTAACTACCACCCGAGGATGATTAGCCAAATGTACGGTTAACTGCGACTCAATTTCCTCCCGGACAATTTGGCGGTACTCCATAAAGTGCTCAATAAAAGCAGAGGCAGACAGATACCGGGTCAGAACCTGTGGATTCTTTTGGATGATCCGGAACAAGTTAATCCAAAATTTCCAGCGCGTCTTACGCACTACGCCTTGGCGCCAAGCCAAGGTAGACAAGGCTCGAATATCAACCCAGCTCACCTTAACGGAACTCTTACCCGACCCCCCATACTTGGGACGGATATTCATACTCATAAAGTGGCGGAAGGTCCGATCCAAATATTTCACCGGATCGTAAATATTACAGAAGGCCTCGACATATTCATTGGCAATTTCATCGATGGGACGAGTCGGCACATAGTTCATCAATGAGGTTTGATTACCCGTGCCTTCTTGACCTTGGATAAGACGACCTTCTTTTTCTAGGCGATGCCAAAGCGCTGTATTGGGCAAGGCTTGCAACATGCTAAACAGGGCAATGGGAATGTTCGTCTTTTCGACGAAACGGGTAATGCGATCGCCGGCTCCCTTCTTTTCTCCATCAAACCCGATAATGAACCCAGCCATGATCCGCAGTCCTTTCTCGGACATGGTATCGATGGCTTCGCTGAGGGAGTCACGGGTATTCTGGAATTTTTTGGTTACCTTTAAGCTGTCTTCATCCGGGGTCTCAATCCCCAAAAACACACTGTTAAAGTTACATTCGATCATCAGATCCATCAATTCCTCATCCTGAGCCAAATCGACGGAAGCTTCAGTGGCAAAGGTAAAGGGATAATCTTTCTCCGCAATCCATTCCCGCAACTCCGCTAGCAATAGCTTCACATTCCGCTTATTGCCAATAAAGTTGTCATCGACCATAAATACAGAGCCACGCCACCCTAGCTCACATAAATAATCGAGCTCAGCAATCAGCTGCTGCGGGGTTTTGGTCCTAGGCTTACGACCATAGAGGACGATAATGTCGCAAAATTCACATTGAAAGGGACATCCTCGGGAAAACTGCACCGACATATTGTCGTAAGCCGGAAATTTCAGTAGGTCAAAGCGAGGAATGGGGGTTTCGGTAACGGCAGGTTTCTCGGTCGCACGATAGACACCGCTTTCATCGCCCCGCTCTATCGCTTCGATAAACATGGGCAGGGTGATTTCCCCTTCGTCCAAGATCAAGTAGTCTGCGCCAACCGCCTGCAAATCTTCAGGAACAGACGTCGCAAAGGGTCCACCCACCGCAACTTTCTTCCCGCGGCGATGGGATTCTCCCACAAGGTTCAGCATGTCTTCTTTCTGAACAATCATGCCGGATAGAATCACCATCTCAGCCCAGTCCCAATCTGACTCAGGCACGGCTTCAACATTGCGGTCAATCAGCCGAAACTCCCACTCCTGGGGCAAAATTGCGGCTACCGTCACTAACCCCAAAGGCGGCAATAATGCTTTTTTGTCAACTAGGGACAAGGTTTTCTCAAAGGACCAAAAACTTTTTGGAAAGAGGGGGTAAATTAGTAAAACTCGCATAGAGAAGCCACATCTCCTAATCCAAATACCTCAAATCTTACCGCTAATTCACTTTTCTTGCTGAGAGTAGATTTAACCTTAGACATTGACTCAATTTAATCTTAATTTCTCAGATTTGTTAGGTGCATTGTCAATTTTGTCAACCAGGGTTATGCCTTTAAACCCAACTGTCTACGCACCCATGTCGCCCCCATAAATAGTAGCGGTGTCACAATTGCTCCTGTTAGGACCAAATGCAGGGGAAAGTGAAAATAGAAAAACCATAGGATCAGCACCCCATAGGTGGAATCCATATGATCAATTACATAGAAAACTTTGTTGTTTTCATCTCCAGGGGGAATCTCCAGCCGTCGTTTTACAAAGGAATTAGGCAACTCGGATAGATTAAAAATAAACCCAACTAATAAGCCATATTCGATAAAATTGAACTGAGAGAGTTGAATCTGCAGACCTGAGTTTGTCAAAAATTGCGCCTCTAAGACTTGCAGAAAAAAGGTACTAACCACACAGGTTAATGGTAAGCTAATCAATCCTCTCCAGCGTTTATTAGCGCCAAACCATTGAGTCTGGATCGGTATATTTACCAGCTCAAAAGGTTTCGTCTTCCAAAGAAACGCTTCTAAAATTCCGGCAATGAATAGCCCCACCCCAAGCCATAGAATATTTAAAGTATCTTGGGCAAAATGAGTCCAGAAAAGCATTGTTTTCGCAATAGATTGAACTTGGATATTGTCTTCGAGGAACAACTTTTTTTCGTCAGCGACGCCGAGTCCATCGCTGTCGATATGCGGGCTAGAGGTTGGTTGACGACCTCCAGTTTGTCCTGGTTCCACGCAGGTCTCAGGCAAACATTAACCTTTGATGACGTGGTCGGCGTCAAGCCAACTGATCAGCCATATCCCCAAGGACTCGTTGGATTTATTCTGTGTGCCTATCCTGCTCCTAGGACTGTACCCCACCACCGACAGTTACGGGAATATGAGTTTGTCTGTGCCACGGAGCAGATGCGTTCCCAGTGGATGAACGCCATTCGCCAAGCGTTACAGGGCCACCCCATCCAACCCCAGCAGGCCGTCAGGCCCCGCCATCTCCAAGTCTTAGTCAATCCCAAGGGGGGACGGCGACAGGCCAAACAAGTCTTTCAATCCATTCGGCCCATTTTAGAAGATGCCCATTGCCAGGTGAGCATTTTGGAAACCCAGGGGGGCGAACGAACGATCCAGGCCGTGCGAGATTTCGACGTATCGGCGATAGATGGATTTGTCGTTGTCGGTGGCGATGGAACGGTTTATGAGCTGATTAATGGGCTGATGACCCATGGGGATGCGGAGGTTGCGATCGCAAAACCCATCGGCATCATCCCAGCCGGTACCGGCAACGGCCTAGGAAAAACCATTCTCGACCTATCCCAAGAAACCTACGATCCGAGTAATGCTGCTTTTATCATCGCCAAAGGCCAGTATCAGCCTATTAATTTAGGCGTCGTCAAGCAGGATGGCAAAGAATATTACAGCATTCTCTCCTTAGCTTGGGCCTTGATCAGCGATATCGACATTAAGTCCAACAAGCTCCGTTTTCTCAAGTTCCTGGGCTCTTTACGCAGTGATCTCTATGCTTTTCTCAGCATCTTGGCCCTCCGCAGTTATCGAGGTCGAATTTCCTTCCTATCCGCCCCAGACTGGCCACCTAGCCCCGATGCCCCTCAGCCAGACCTCCTAGCCGAGCCGCAGCCAGCAGGCATAGAGCAGTCTCCAGCATCAGATTGGCAAGTGCTGGAAGGTGAGTTTATTGCCCTTTGGGTGATGAACGTCGCTTGGGCCACCCATAGCGTTTTGGCAGCCCCTCACGCCCGATTAGCCGATGGTTATATGGATGTCTTAATCATTCGTAAAGGAATTACCCGCTGGCGTTTATTAACCGCATTTCTGAAAATTGCCACGGGCGAACATCTCCTTATTCCCGAAATGGAATACTACAAGGTGCGCTGTCTCCACTTAGAACCTCTAAGTTCTGAAGGCTTACTGGCTGTTGACGGAGAACAAATCAAATACCGCTCCGTTAAAATGAATGTTTTGGCAAACCATGCCCAAGTTTTTTGCCGTTAATCTGCAGGCTAACCAGCCGATGTATACTCTTCCCCAACTGCCCGAGCTGAGCTAGGGCTGAGAACATCCCTGTACGACGTATTAGGGATTCAGTGGAGTCATTATCCTCAATATGAAGTCAATTTCCCTATCGACTGGAGTTTTCGTGGCCATCATGGGTTTGAGTCTGCCAGCCCATGCCGAAACCGCCCCATTCTCAGATTCACTCCTCACCCCTACTTCATGTGACACATGCCATCTCAGCCCATCTGAGCTAAGCACTGCCGATTTTAGTTTTAGCCCCAGGCCAATCGTTCAGATTAAGCAAACCTCCAGCAGTTTGCATCTTTCGAGTTCCAAGGACACTGCTCCCGCCGTAAATGGGCAAACTACTGCAGCTCAACCGAATCATCTTGAATTCCCTAGTGCAAAAGCAGGCTCAGACAAGACAACAGATGGCACACTGCCCTCATCCCAGACACCATTACCATCCCGCTCAACCGTCTTAATTCCGCAGCAAACTCTCATTTCTCAAGCCACAGCTCAGCAGGATGTTACGTCTCCCCTCCCCATCTCGACTCGTGCCGCAGATCTAGCCCAAGTCGACTCTGTCCCTCCAGCCGAAGCGGATAGTGATACTGAAATAAACGGTGCGAAAGAGAGCGAAGAAGCTCCAGCAATTCGTTTTAGCCCTTTAGCAAATCAACAATTTCAGCAACCTACAGCAATTCACCTGCCCAAAGGGGCAGTGGCCCTGAGCCTCTATAATCGACTGTTCTTTTTGCCCGGAACTGAGGCGGCTAGTGGTACAGCAGCCTATCCAAATTTCGGCGTTACCTGGGGATTAACAGACAGTACTGAACTGGACCTCACCCTACAGGTGGTAGATACGGGTACCCCCGACCGATTGGGACCTTTCGGCGTTGTTAGACGGGTTAACAACCGAGATTTAACCCTATCGGTTAAGCAAAGACTATGGGACAACGCCGACGATACGCTGGCCTTTAGTGGTTCTTTTTCCCTAGCGGTCCCCCTGACGAATCGTACGTTTGAATTTACTCCCGGTGGGATTGAGCAAGAAGACAACAGTTTAATCCCAGCTTTACAATTTCCGTTCACGGCTACCGTTAGCGATCGCTGGCAGTTCACTCTTTCTCCCACCATTGCCTTCTTCCCCGATAGCAATGCCGTTTTTATCCCCCGACCGCCCCTCGCCAATCCAGGCTCCTTTGGCACCACCTTGGGACTCAGTGGGGCAATTTCCTACCAAGTCCATCCTCGGATCACCCTCTGGGGCGATGCCTTCGTGCCCTTTACCGGCAACAACAGTTTTAACCGGGATACGGGTCTACCGGCCAAATCGATTGCCTACAATGCGGGTCTGAGGTATTTCCTCAATCCCAGCCTCGGTCTCGATATCTTTGCCTCTAATACCTTTGGCAGCAAGGGACCGTTGGCCTTAACAGCGGATCGAGACTTAACTGCGTTGGGATTGAGAGTTATATCTTTACCGAGTCTATTTGCCTCCAATCGCCGAATTGCAGACAGTTTCAACCGTGATCAGGATGGTCAAGATTCACCCAATACCACTGATGGCTTGGCCTTTTTTGATGGCGGGACCGTGCCTAGTCAACGGTTTCTATTCCATTTACAGGGGGGTGGCCAAGGGATTCAAACTGCCCTGCGCTATGGAATCGTCAAAGATTTCGAGCTATTTGCCTATTTGGACTATATCTCGGGTGAGGTGGACGAGTCAGAGCAAGGCTTTGGTGTAAAGCTGCGATTGCTAAACCAAGATGAAGCAGCACCATTGACCGCCAGTGCCGCCGTAACCGTGGGACTCACCAACAATATCTTTGACAACTTTGATAACAACAATCGCAATGGCTTGTTCCGACAAGGAGCGCCTAAAGACTTTCCTCTAATTTTCAGAACGGACAGTCCTGAAGGCAGACGGTTTGTGGTGACTCTATCCTTGCCTTTACATTACAAAGTCAATGACCAGTTAGCCTTTTGGTTTACCCCCATTGCAGGATTTGTTCAACGAGATGGTTTAGAGCTAGGCGGCTTTAACGTCGGCGGCTCTGTTGAAGTCATTCAGGACCTGAGTCTAGTCGGCGAATTGGGCGCTAATTTCTTGGGTGAAGGTAATGCCTTTATCGGCGACACCTTAGCGGATCGGATTCCCTGGTCCGTGGCCGTCCGCTGGAATCCCCGCAGCATTATCGGCGGGGATGAATCAAACCCGAATCAGCCCAATGTTGAGTTCTTCGTTACCAATCGCGTAGGCTCATCCACTTGGCATCAGCTACGAGTCAGAGATCAAAACGAGATTACCGTTGGTGCAGGCATTTCGATTCCGTTCTAAGGGATGGGGAAGGGCTGCATCAATGCTTTTGATTTTTCGCTAGAGGACATGTTAGGGTCGCTGTTGCCTGAGTTTATGGGAAATAGCCATGCCCAACGAGTCCACACCTGTTCAGGATTCTGTCCAAAGCCAAGAAGAGACCACTATCACGGTGCCCCTGTCTTTGCTGGACCGGATTGTGCAATTTTTCACCATCAAACTGGCTAAGTTTCTCGCTCGATTCACATGGATTACTCCCAATCGGGTCACCTGGGTGTCTGCAGGGGTTGGCGGCCCCTTGACAGGATGGCTGATTATTCAGGAGCAGTTCTGGCTGGCAACGGCATTAGTGGTGGTCAGTGGCTTGATGGACGGCTTGGATGGGGACATTGCCCGAGAACGTAATCTGACTTCGATTGAAGGCGGTATTTTAGACAGCGTTTTAGATCGCTATGTCGATTTTTTCCTGATTGCAGCACTTATTTTGGTCAACCCCACTGAACATTTACTCGTGGGCCTATTTGCCCTGATGGGAACCACAATGGTGCCTTACATTCGGGCTAGAAGTGAGGTCGCCGGTAAAAGTTCGATTGCCAGTATTGGCAGCCGAGCGACCCGCATCGTCTTGATTATTCTGGGATTGCTCACCCAGCAGCTGTTTATTTTGCTGATTGCCTTAGCCGTTATTTCCAATATTGCTGCAGTTCACCGATTCTGGTTCGCGCTGATTCCCGTCGAAGATTAGCCAACTCCTTCTCCATGCCTGTTCTTCAGAGAGGCAAACTCGTTATAGTGAGTACCTAATGCATGGGTTGCTTCCATGCTCTCAGGTAGTCAGAAGGCAAACCCTATGGCGAATACAGAAATACGAGAACGCTTACCAGAATGGCTACGCCGTCCGATTGGTAAGGCCAGTGAGCTATCTACCGTCCAACAAATCGTCAAACGCCATAATATCCACACCATTTGTGAAGAAGGTCGATGCCCGAATCGGGGCGAATGCTACGCCCAAAAAACAGCCACATTTTTACTCATGGGGCCCGTCTGCACTCGGGCCTGTTCGTTTTGCCAGGTCGATAAAGGGCATGCGCCCCAACCCTTGGATAAACAGGAACCACAAAAGGTCGCTGATTCCGTACGGTTACTGGGGTTGAAGTATGTGGTACTGACCTCAGTGGCCCGCGATGATTTGCCCGATCAAGGGGCGGGATGGTTTGCGGCGACGATGGCAGCCATTCGGGCAGTCAGCCCCCATACGGATATTGAAGTGCTAACCCCTGATTTTCGAGGCGATCGCAACTTGATTGCCACCGTTGTTAAAGCCCGACCCGTGTGCTACAACCACAACCTGGAAACGGTTCGACGTCTCCAAGGACCCGTGCGACGAGGAGCAAAATATGAGCGTTCGCTACAGGTATTGGCCACAGTCAAGGAACTTGCACCTAAAAATGATGTCATACCTAGTATTGCGACCAAATCTGGTCTAATGCTGGGATTGGGAGAAACGGAAGCTGAAATCATTGAAACGATGGAAGACCTAAGGGTAGTGGGATGCGATCGCATTACCCTAGGTCAATATATGCGCCCGTCCCTCAACCATCTTCCGGTCCAAAAATACTGGCATCCCGAGGAGTTTGATCGCTTGGGTGAGATTGCTCACTCTCTCGGATTTAGCCACGTTCGGTCTGGTCCTTTAGTCAGAAGTTCATACCACGCAGGAGAGTAGGCTCCTGGCTATCGCTGGAAGCATAGATGAAGGATGTTGCCGCTCAAACCAACGCCATTGCTGATTGTCTCAAAACCTTGGAGCAAGCCTCCACAATGGTACACGGCCTAACCGAACAGGCTAATCCTCTGACTGAGGCGCTGGATATGGCCCAATTTAATCTTGGTGTAGCAAAAGCCCTGACTCATCTGTTTGAGTTAGAAGCGGATTTATACGATCTAGCCCCTGGCTATACCCCCGAACATTTACGCCCCTCTTTAGCGCCAATCAATTTAGGAGCTGTTTTAAATTACTTATCCACCCCCAATAAACCCGCACAATATTCTGCACAACGACAGCTTGCTAGCCATATGACAGATGCTATTGCGGCTGAATTCATGGAAGCCTGTGCCCAGGGGCAAGGGTCAGCATTCGCACAGAAATGGTGGGAGTCGCAGAATAAGCCCTTTATTCCAGTCATTAAGGCCTACCGAAACCTTCACCATGCCAGGAAATATATGCGTTATCACAGTGCAGCATTGCTAGAAGACATGTTTAACATCAATCTGTGGGACGACGACGCACAAGAGGTATTACTGAACGACGCAAAAGATTGGTTTACTCAATGGTTACAAACACAAGCCTGAATATACACTCCAGCAAAGGTTAGACGGCATTGGTTTAAATTATTTCGAGTCTTCAAATTTCTAAGCTTCCGGTTACAGGGAAATCCAACCCCTATTGCATCATTTAAACGACATTCATCATGCTTGTGAAAACTCTCTTTAACTCCATTCGTACGGGTCTCATATTGAGCACAACCCTCTTGATGTTCAGTTGTGACGCAAACCCAGGCGAATCCCCATCCACCTTTCAATCCGTCCCCATCTTGGGGAAATTATCAGTCGGGAAAACGTTACCGAGTTACGCAGGCAGTTCAGAATCCGGTCAACAGGCGGGCAATACGCCCAAAGGTCGGAAGTATCTAATTCATCTGTTACATACAGACCTACCTCCCCTTTGTGTCAATGAAGAATGCGGTGCATTTGGTTCCATCGCCAATATCAAAGGCGCGGATCTCTATGGCGGTTCTGATCTGAAATTAGCTGATCAAGTCTTTGGTATTTTCCCCACGGACAATAAAAGCTTTCAGCAACAATCACAAAATTATGGGGTTTTAATTATTTCCGATCAGCAGGCCAAAATTCGAGCCATTTATCAACATGTCTATCTGCCAGATGTGGAAACTATCCTGCAAGACTCGGAGGCCATCTTCGCCCAAGCTGACTGAATTTCAGATCATGAGATAGGATCACGAAGTATTCTTTCTCAAAATTGATCTACTCTGCATGGCCAATCAGCCCTCCGTCGCCGTTGCTCATCTCGGCTGTGAAAAAAATCGCGTTGACACTGAACATATGCTAGGACTGCTGGTGGAAGCAGGTTATCCCGTTGACAGCGATGAAGCCTTTGCCGATTACGTGATCGTCAACACCTGTAGCTTTATCCAAGCAGCCCGGGAAGAATCCGTGCGCACCCTGGTCGAACTGGCCGAAGCCAACAAAAAAATTGTAATTACAGGCTGTATGGCTCAGCACTTCCAAGAAGAATTGCTAGAAGAACTCCCCGAAGCCGTTGCCCTCGTCGGTACCGGAGACTATCACAAAATCGTAGATGTGATTCAGCGGGCCGAAGCAGGAGAGCGGGTGAAAGAAGTCTCTCCTGAGCCGACCTATATCGCCGATGAAACCGTTCCTCGGTATCGCACGACAACTGAGGGCACCGCCTATGTCCGCATTGCTGAAGGCTGTGACTATGGCTGTGCTTTTTGCATCATTCCCCATTTGCGGGGAAAACAGCGGTCCCGCTCGATCGAGTCCATCGTGGCTGAAGCCCAACAGTTAGCAGCCGAAGGCGTGCAGGAGCTAATTTTAATTTCCCAAATTACCACCAACTACGGCATCGATCTCTACGGTAAACCCCAGCTGGCTCAACTCCTCAGAGCCCTAGGTGAAGTGGATGTCCCTTGGATTCGCATGCATTACGCCTATCCCACGGGCTTAACCCCAGAAGTGATGGCTGCGATTCAAGACACCGATAACGTTCTGCCGTATCTGGATTTACCCCTCCAACATTCCCACCCAGAAGTCTTGCGGGCCATGAATCGTCCTTGGCAAGGCCAAGTGAACGATCAAATTATTGAGAAAATCAAAACTGCCCTGCCGGATGCGGTTCTCCGCACCACATTTATTGTGGGATTCCCAGGAGAAACAGACGAGCACTTTGAGCATCTTTGTGAGTTTGTGCAGCGGCACGAATTCGATCACGTAGGCGTGTTTACCTTCTCGCCAGAAGAAGGCACTCCCGCATTTGACTTACCCCATCAATTACCTCAAGACGTGATGGATGCGCGACGCGATCGCTTGATGGCATTGCAACAACCCATCTCCTGGCAACAAAACCAGCAAGAAGTTGGCAAAACGGTACAAGTCTTAATCGAGCAAGAACATCCTGGATCTGGTCAGCTTATCGGTCGCTCGCCTCGGTTCTCTGCCGATGTGGACGGTCTCGTCTATATCGATCCTAGAGAGGCTCTAGCTCCCCGTTTAGGCAGCCTAACCCCTGTCCAGATTACTGGTGCAGATACCTACGACCTCCAGGGACAGCTGGTAAGTCACTAATCATTGCTCTTGGCATTGGAAATGTGTTCTTAGACGGTTGGAGTCGATCATCTGTCTAACCAAATGTCATGATTACTTGACTTATAATGCATTTTGTTACACTTTGTTGCAGAATAGAAACAATAGAGAGAACATAGTTCTGTTTATTATCGCCAACTCATACCTGTTGGCACCCTACTGCCCTCTTTTAATCAACCACTCCCTACAGAGTGGTGTAGACCGCCTAACTTCATATTTGACGAGCAGACACTGATAGTCATGATTCAGATGCTGCGGTGATTGCTCGGTAGATGTTTATCTGCACGAGCGGCAGTAGCCCGTATTAACCTCTAGGAGAGTTCATGACCCTTACGTTTAGTCAACTTGGTCTTTCACAAACTCGTGTTGATTGTTTAGAAGCGCTTGGTTTTACCACCCCCACTCAAATTCAAGCAGAAGCCATTCCCCACTTGCTAGCTGGCCGCGACATTATCGGCCAAGCCCAAACGGGAACAGGTAAAACTGCCGCTTTCTCACTTCCCATCCTAGAGCAGCTGGATCCTACGGTTAAAACCCCTCAAGCTCTGATCTTGACACCGACTCGGGAGTTAGCCGTTCAAGTCAGTGAAGCTATTTACCAATTCAAAGCAGATGGTGCCCTGCGGGTCGTTGCTATCTACGGGGGCCAATCCATTGACCGACAAATTTCTCAGCTCCGTCGTGGCGCACAGTTGATTGTCGGTACCCCTGGCCGAGTTTTAGACTTACTAAGCCGTGGTGAAATCGTCCTGGACCAGCTCAGCTGGTTTGTCCTCGACGAAGCGGACGAAATGCTGAACATGGGTTTTATCCCCGATGTTAGAAAAATTCTGGAGCGGGTTCCTGGCGATCGCAAAACAGCCTTTTTCTCTGCCACCATGGCCCCAGAAATTTACAAGCTGTCAAAACAGTTTCTAAATGATCCCGTTACTGTTACTGTCGAGCAACCGAAAGCCGCTCCGACTCGAATTAATCAAGTGGCCTATCGGATTCCTCGAACATGGGCGCGTTCTACGGTCTTACAGGCGGTTCTGGAACTGGAAGATCCGGAATCAGCTATTATTTTCGTTCGTACCCGCCGGGAAGCGGCCACCCTCACTCAGCAGCTACAAACTGCAGGCTACAGCGCCGATGAATATCACGGCGACCTTAGCCAAAGCCAACGAGAGCGACTGTTGGATCGATTCCGCCAACGACGCATCCGTTGGGTGGTGGCGACAGATATTGCTGCCCGTGGATTACACGTTGACGATTTGAGCCACGTGATCAACTATGAGCCACCCGATAGTGTAGAAAGTTACGTTCACCGCATTGGTCGGACCGGACGTGCAGGCAACGAAGGGACCGCCATTTCCTTGGTTCATGCCCTTGATCGTTGGAAGTTGCATGAAATTGAGCAGCATATTCGGCAAGAAATCCCGACCTTGCCCACTCCAACCCGCTCAGCCATTGAAGGACGGCGGTTAGAAAAACTAACCGAAGAGCTACACAGTATCCTAACAGGAGAGCGTTTGGCTTCTTTCTTGCCCACTGTTTCTCAACTGGGTGAAGACTATGATACTCAAACCATCGCTGCAGCTGCGCTGCAAATGGCCTTCGACCGCTATCCTGCCATTACGGCCAACCTTGATGACTGGTCTTCTAAGAATAAGAATGGTGGCCGCAGTAGCCGGAAAGCCAAGCCAGTACTGAACAAGCGTCGTAGCTCTAACCGTTCTGAGATCTCTGCCTCTACTTAATGCCAGATCGGGTGCAATTACATCGCACCCAATTGAAACAGGCAATAGGGATAGATTTTAGAGATTCAGTCTACCGTCTCCTGTGCGGCTGGATCTGCCGCAGGCTCTTCCTGCTGGGGCATGGGCAAATTCCTGATCTGTTTCGGCTTAACAGGCTGAGGTTTAATGCTGCCCTTGCGTCCTGCCAATTTCGGCAAGGCGGGGAAAGGCTGGGCAGGGATATCTTTGACTGCCTGCTTCATAAAGTTGCCCCAAGTCGCTGCAGCAGTTGCACTACTCCCAGTGGTGGGGTAGTTATCATCATTTCCCAACCAGACCCCAGTTACCAGCTGCGGAATATACCCGACAAACCATAAATCCCGATTATGTTCAGAGGTACCCGTCTTACCGGCAACGGGACGACCAATTTGGGCCGGCTTGCCCGTTCCGGTCGTGACAACCTGTTGCAACATCCAAGTCATAATGGCTGATGAGGATGAATCAAGGACGCGCTGCTTGGCCGTTTTATATTGGAACAGGACCTTACCCTGACGATTGCGAATGGAGCGAATCCCATAGGGCTGGGTTCGATAGCCTTGGGCAGCAAGGGTACCGTAGGCTCGGGTCAATTCCAATAAGCTGACTTCATTCGCCCCTAACGCTGTGGAGTAATAGGGCTTTAAGGGAGATTGAATGCCCAATTCTCGGGCCAGCTTAATGGTGGGTTCAAAGCCAACGGCCATAAAGACCCGTACTGCAGGGATATTCGCAGACTTGGTCAGTGCCTGGTTCATGGATATCCAGCCCTTATAGACATGGCCATAATTATTGGGTTGATAGCCATCCACCATAAAGGGAGCATCTGGAAAGCCGTCATGGGGAGAGAATCCTGATGCGATCGCAGCCGTGTATACAAACGCTTTGAAGGTCGATCCAGGCTGCCGTCGGGATTGCGTCACCCGGTTAAATTGAGATTGTTCAAATGCGTTACCGCCCACCATTGTCTTGATTTCACCATTGCGGGGATCAATGGAAACTAAAGCCGCCTGATCAAACCGCTGGGAATAACCATCGTGGTACACCGCATCTTTGATGGTTGAGGCAGCTGCTTTTTGCCACTTTAAGTTCAGAGTCGTTTGAATTTCTAATCCTCCCTGTTTCAGCACTTCCTCCGATACAAGTTCTGGCAGTTGCTGTTGAAGGTATGCCGTAAAGTATGGGCTGTGGTCTTGGGCATTGGGGGGCACTTTTGGATTTAAATCAATGGGGCTTTTTTTGGCTTTCGCAGCCATTTCAGGCGTAATCACCTCTGCTCGAACCATCCGCTCAAGCACTAAATTCCGTCGTTCCTTCGCCACTTGAGGATTGCTTAATGGAGAGTACAAGCTCGGAGCTGCAGGTAATCCTGCCAGAGTCGCACTTTCCTGCAAATTAAGCTGATCCAACGACTTGCCAAAATAGACCCACGCGGCATCAGCAACCCCATAGGCCCCACTCCCCAGGTAAACCTGATTAAGGTATCGTTCGAAGATTTGGGTCTTAGAGAGTTTATCTTCAATTTTTTGGGATAAGCGGGCTTCCTTCAGCTTCCGAAGAATCGACCGTTCTTGATTGAGATACGTCATCCGTGCTAGCTGTTGGGTAATCGTACTTCCCCCCTCTGCTAGCTCCCCGGACAACACATTGGTGACCATGGCCCGTAAAATACCCTGGCCATCAATCCCATCATGCTCAAAAAACCGTCGATCTTCCGTGGCAATAAAGGCCTGCTGCAATTGCTGAGGTATTTGATCGATCTTGACCTTTTTATGACTCGCCGGTCCATCTTGAAACAGGATAGAACCATCTGCAGACTTCAGAGTGAGCGTCCCGGCACGGACCTGGGTTTCAATGTCCATATGGGTTGTATCCGGCAGATTCAGCTCGAGGGCAACCCACCCCCCTGCACAAGCCACGCCAGTTACCCCTAACAAAATTCCGAGGCGTTTTAACGGTCGCCATCGGGATGAGGTTGAGCGACGAACCACCTTTTTGGGACGTCGGCACACCGGTACCGTTTCTACAGGAGAAGGTAGGGCTAAAGCCTTTACTAACGCTTTGTCTGACGATTGAGAATCCGGGGCAGGGGCAGCAGTTTGACGAGGACGGTTACGGCGTTTTGATTTTTGCCGAAGGGCTTGTTTTCTTTGCTTTTCTTGCTGCTTCTGCTGACGTCGTTTATCTTTTAACTTTTTACGGAGACTATCCGTCGACTCAGGTATCGGGTCCAGATTGAGGGGTCGATCTTTAGCTTTGCTCAGTTTGGAAGGAAGGACTTGAGACGATCGTGGATCAACAGAAGGACGAATTTCTGAAATTTGTTTAGCCACAAAACGCCCCTCTTGCTGAAAAAAATACTGATTGGCTCTGCTCTATGCTCACCAGATCCATGCAACTTGGGACTTAATTTAACGCAATGTCTTTAAATAATCTATGTTCTGGATAAAAATTCAACAAAAATCTTTGTTTTAGAACAACATTAATAGGCTTAAACCCCGCTTTAAAATCCCCCCATCAATCTCTCAACCCTAGAAATAACCGGTCTGGCTACTCTATTCCACCATCAGCTCTAGATAGATGTAAGGGGGTTAGCATCAGAATTCATCGCTCTTTCTTTCTTTTTCTCTGGCACAAATGAAACATATTTTGAAGCAAATCGGGGGTGCGATCGCATTTTACAGCTGTATTCCCCTCCCCCCTAGCTGGCCCTTAGAATTTGAGCGCATTGCCCGTTGGGCCCCTTGGATCGGTTTGCTCTTGGGAATGGGTATCGGCACCCTCGACTATGGTCTTGCCCTAGGGCATATGCCTAACCTAACTCGTAGTGCTTTAGTCGTCGCCCTATGGATAGGTCTCACCGGGGGTCTCCACCTTGATGGCGTCATGGATACCGCCGATGGCCTTGCCGTGATGGAACCCGAACGGCGTCTCATGGTCATGTCTGATAGTCGAACCGGCGCCTTTGGGGTCATGGCTGGTACCTTGGTGATTCTTCTTAAGGTCTGTGCATTAAGTAACCTCTCGATTGCGCACCTGCCCGCCCTAATGACTGCTCTAGTCTGGGGACGCATCGCTCAGGTAATGGCTATTGCCATCTTTCCTTATCTCAAACCTGAGGGGAATAATGCCTTTCACACCAACGCTTTTCAGGGGCTAGGGGATCTATGGCCTAGTGCCATGGGTTTATTTGCGATCTCAGTCTGCCAATATTATGGGTTTCCCTTAGCATGGCCATCCGTTTTGGGGGGTATCCTAATGGCAAGCAGCCTATCCCTTGGCATCAGCTACTGGTTTTATTACCAATTTAAAGGGATGACTGGTGATGTTTACGGTGCCATCGTAGAATGGACAGAAGCATTAATCCTATGCTGCTTGACACTGGTTTAATCAGTCTCCCTTGTCAAAATCCCATAGGCTAGCGTGAGCATAACCGAGACTCCACGCTATAATGCTTCTCAACAGGAGCTATCTCGACTTCGGTACGGCTAGATTTCCCATGTTCAAGCTTTTTTAACGAAGTGATGCATGGTTAATCTACCAGGCTGTAAACCTACCGTTGATGCGAGGATATCCCGGTCAGTATTTACACCAATTTAAGGTTCAATCCTGTCGGTCTCGCCAGGCTCTTTGTAAAGATTCTCGCCACTTTATTCCTGAAATAGCCAGAATCACCCTACCCTTGCGAGAAGATCTAAAATCTTCTCAAAAAATCTTTCCATTTTTAGGTAACAAATCTACGATTAGTTTCCAATATACATTCAGTTTGCCTTCCCCCACTTTTGAACGTCCAAGCCCCACAATCCCTTTTGTTATTACGAGTTAAGCCCAGACATGAAACGTGTTGTCTGCTGGCTCAGTTTCTTTGAGGAATTTGAATGCCCAAGCAAATTATCATTGCCGAGCAGCATCGGATCGCTGCCGTATTTTCAGAAGATCAAATCCAAGAACTCATCGTTGCTACCGGCAGTCATCAGGTAGGAGACATCTATCTAGGTATCGTTGAGAATGTATTACCTGGCATTGATGCTGCCTTTGTGAACATTGGCGATGCTGAACGCAATGGATTTATTCATGTCAGCGACTTGGGTCCGGTGCGATTAAAGCGTAATTCTGGTGCAATTACCGAGCTGCTTGCCCCCCAGCAAAAAGTATTAGTCCAAATCATGAAGGAGCCCACAGGGACTAAAGGTCCACGGCTCACGGGGAATATATCTTTACCCGGTCGCTATCTAGTCCTTATGCCTTCAGGGCGGGGGGTCAACCTTTCTCGTCGCATCCGCGCAGAAGACGAACGAAGTCGTTTACGGGCTCTCGGTATTTTAATTAAGCCTGCAGGTATGGGCCTGTTGGTTCGCACGGAAGCCGAAGGGGTCGCAGAAGAAGCCATCATTGAAGATTTGGAACTCCTGCAGCGACAATGGGAAAGTGTCCAGCAGCAAGCCGCTTCAACTCGAGCCCCTGCCCTACTCGATCGAGATACAGACTTTATCCAAAGAGTTCTCCGGGACGTCTATAGCAGTAACGTCAATCGAATTGTCGTGGACTCTACCCCAGGGCTAAAACGGGTCAAACAGCATCTAGTCAACTGGAACAATACCGATAAATTGCCCCAAGGGGTGCTGGTGGATCAGCATCGTGAATCCACCTCCATCCTGGAATATTTCCGCGTTAATGCGGCCATCCGAGAAGCCTTAAAGCCCAGGGTTGACCTACCATCTGGTGGATATATCATTATTGAGAAAACGGAAGCCCTCACTGTTGTTGACGTCAACTCCGGCTCTTTCACTCGCTCCGCTACCGCCCGAGAGACTGTTTTGTGGACCAACTGCGAGGCTGCTGCAGAAATCGCTCGTCAGCTGCGATTACGGAACATCGCTGGTGTGATTATTATCGACTTCATCGATATGGACTCTCGCCGCGATCAGCTACAAGTCCTAGAACATTTCAACAAAGCCCTCAAAGCTGACAAAGCTCGCCCTCAAATTGCTCAACTAACCGAATTAGGCTTAGTCGAACTAACTCGCAAACGACAGGGACAAAATATTTACGAGCTATTTGGGACTCCTTGCCCTGCCTGCAGTGGTCTTGGACATCTGGTCCATCTGCCCGGTGAAGCGGCACCAACCGTCGGTGAAGTGGAATGGTCTGAACCCTCCAAACCTTCACTCACCAGTACATCCGGTGTTCCTCTACCCGGCATCTCGGCGAACTTAAATGATCAGATACCTCTCGATCCATCGGATGACCTACAAGAGCTTGATTTAACCAATCATCCTAGCTACCAAGAACGAGGCAATCGTCGACGCCGACGCCGGTCTCGATTAGGGGATAATTTGTCCCGTGAATCCCTCAGTCCTCGTTTAGTTCGTAATGGGTCTGCCTCCGATTCTAAACCCATTAAAAGCACGAGCGATACCAATGGCTCAAGCTCTAGCAAGAGCGGAGGAAATGAACGGTCTCGGGGTCGCTCCAGTACTCGTCAGCGTCAAGAAATGCCCCCAGAAGTCATCTCAGTGACCATGACTCCTGAAGAACAAGATATCTACGCTTTTATGGGCATTTCACCGACGGTCCTATTCCCAGGAGAGATAAAAAAACCTAAATCAGCCATTGTGGAAATCCTCGCACCAGGGGAGACCCCATCTACGCCTGATACAACAGCAACCAAAGTTATCACCAAAGAACTAGTCGTTGCCAAAGACACCAAAGCCGATGCGGATGATGTTGACACAACCAAACCGGAAGAGACTCAAGTTGAACCCGTCTTGGTTGCCACACCTGAACCGACCGAAGAGAAACCAGCTGACCCCGCTCGCACGTCCACTCGTCGCCGTCGTCGCCGCTCTTCCGCCTCATCGGCCAAGCAGCTTTCCTTAGACCCGAATGAAAGTTCTGAATGACGGTTGGACACAGCCTTATAAATACTGCTTGAAAAGCTGTTGAACCTGGAGCCAACTCTGAGCTGCCGCTTCAGGCTGATAGCTGGCCCGCTGATCACAGAAGAAACCATGGTCGGCAGGGTACATAAACACTTGATGACGGATCTGGTGTGCTTGCAACTCAGCCTGAATTTGCGCCACATCCGTAGGTGGAATCAAAGGGTCCTCAGTGCCAAAAAAAGCATAGAGCACCCCTGAAATTTGAGGGGTTAAGGATAGCGTCGGCGCTCCCCCTCCTGGTGTCATCATGGTGATACCCGCCCCATAGAAGGATGCTGTCGCCTGAATCTCTGGCAAAGTCGCTGCTAAATAGGCGACATGTCCACCAAAACAGAATCCAATGGTGCCAAAAGATGATTGAACCGGTTCTTGTTGCTGGAGATAAACCAACGTAGCTCGGGTATCACTTAACAAGTCAGCAGCGGTCGTTTGATTTTTATACGTTCTTCCTAGTTCTAAATCAGCAGGACTATACCCCACTTCAAATCCTGGAGCTTGGCGTTGGTAAAGGGCAGGGGCAATCGCCACATAGCCCAGCTGAGCGATCCGATCCGTAACAGATCGGATGTGCTCATTGACCCCAAATACTTCTTGAAAGACAACAATACCTGGCCAGGTCCCCGCGCCGATCGGTTTGGCCACATAGGCTTCTATGGGGATATCTCCAGTATGAAGGGTCACCGATTGGGCTTGAGTTTCTACCACTACACTTCTTTTCCCCTGGATTACGCCATGTCTAGTGTCTCGAAATATCTGGGGTTTGGGAAGGGATTTGACGATGAGAATTGATAGGCTTGGCAACTGAACTCTTGCAGAAAGAACTGATTTAAGTCTGTCAATCCTTCTCTTCAGCTCATATGATAGAGGGATTGCTGCTTTCACATTGCCCTTGGCCTATGATGGTCCAGTTTAAAATTCAGCCGGATAGCGAGATTCCGGCCTCGACGCAGTTATTTAACCAAGTCTGCTTTGCGATCGCATCTCGGCAGTTCGCCCCTGGCTACCGACTCCCCAGTACTCGACAGCTGGCCATGCAAACGGGGCTTCATCGCAATACGATCAGCAAAGTCTATGAACGCCTCGAAAATGCGGGCTTTGTAGAAGCCCAAGTGGGATCTGGGATTTATGTTCGAGCCTTAGGCCAGGAATCCTTACCGATCACGGAAGAAGAAACGGCCACTCCGGTTCCTGAACTGATTGAGCAAAGTTTAGACGGCTTTCTTCAACGAGGCTACACCCTCAAACAGGTAGAAGAACTATTTCTCAATGCCATCACTGAGCGTCTGCGGGCCAGCACCCGCGTCATAGTCACCGTCCCTAAGCATGACTGGGGGGCGGGTGAAATTATGGTGCAGGAGCTTCAGCAAGCCTTATCGATCACCATTCAGTTAGTGGCCCTAGAAGAGCTAGCCACGGACTTAAAAATCCGTAAAGCAGCGACGGTGCTGACGGTTCGCTATTTTGCCACCCAAGCCGAAGAAATTTTGGCCGATGTGCAGTCCAAACACAAAGACCCCAAAGCTTTTCGCATTATCCCCATCGACATTTATGACTACTCGGAGGAACTTGAGCTGATTAAAGCCTTACCCGAAGGCAGTCGTCTGGGGTTAGTCAGTCTCAGCCCTGGCACCTTAGGGGTTGCTGAAGTCATGATTTATAGCCTTCGGGGGGAAGATATTTACGTCATGAGTGCTGAGTGTAAGGATACCTACAAACTCAATGCCGTTATCCGCCATGCTCAAACCATTATTTGCGATCAAGCCAGTTTTGATCCCTTAAAAGCCGCAGTTATTGCAGCAGAACCAGATCTAATTCGTCTCCCTAAGCTGGTGTGCTGTCGCAATTACATCGATCCACAATCCATTGAATTATTACAGCGAGAATTAGGCATAGAAGATCCATCTAACGCTTAAATCCGTGTTTATTATCCTTTCTTTACTGCAGCTTATATTTTTCTAGACCAAAGGATAAACCCTGTCATCAAAGTCTTTTTACCGAGATGCTTGAGCCCCACCAGTTCGAGTTGCAAAAACTTAGGATAAAGATGTAAAGGGTTCATGTAGTACTGAGTTAGAGTTGGCAAAAATCGCTAGACTAAACCCAATTCCAAGAAGCAACCCACATTCTGCATTACGAGAAACCAACCATGAACGTCAGCCTCAGTCTGGCCCTAAACGATGACCAACTTGATGCATCCCAAGGAACGCAACAACGGCAATTATCCATTGCTGTGTCTGCCATTCACGACACGGGATTGAACAATGGCACTCGCAACGCGCCCTTGAACCTCTGTCTGATATTGGATCACAGTGGCTCAATGACGGGCCGTCCGTTAACAACGGTCAAAGAAGCGGCCCAAAGCCTGATCGATCGACTCAATCCTGGCGATCGCATTGCTGTCGTAGCCTTTGATCACCACGCCAAAGTCCTGGTGCCCAATCAACTCGTGGAAGACCCCGAGCAAATTAAAGCCCTGATCCAAAGGCTTGAGCCTAAAGGGGGCACTGCCATTGATGATGGTATGAAGCTAGGGATTGAAGAGTTAGCGGTCGGTAAACAAGGCACGATTTCCCAAGCTTTTCTGCTCACAGATGGTGAAAATGAACATGGCGATAATCAGCGCTGTCAACAGTTTGCTGAGCTAGCAGCAGGGTATAACATAACACTCAATACCCTAGGCTTTGGCAGTCATTGGAATGAAGATGTCCTGGAAGGCATCGCGGATTCTGGGGGAGGAAGCCTCTCCTTTATCGAAAAGCCAGAGAATGCCGTAGATGTGTTCAATAGCCTGTTTACCCGCATTGAGACCGTCAGCTTAACCAATGCCCATTTCTTAATTTCCCTAAACCCCGGGGTCCGGCTGGCGAATCTCAAACCTGTAGCTCAAGTCACCCCCGAGACCGTAGAGCTACCAATTACAGAGGAAGGCGAGTTGGCCATTATTCGGATCGGAGATCTGATGACCCAAATGCAACGGACGGTACTAGCCAATCTTTATATTGACCAGCTCCCATCAGGTCGACAGACTATTGCTACCCTTCAGGTCCGCTATGACAATCCTGCGTTGGAACAAACGGATCTGCTCTCCGAGAAAATCCCGGTTGAAATTGAGGTGACGGAAAGTTATCAACCCTCTTCGAACCCAGACGTTCAGAAAAATATTTTGGCGTTAGCCAAATATCGTCAGACGCAAATTGCAGAAACAAAGCTGCAGGAAGGCGATCGTGCGGGTGCAGCAACCATGCTGCAAATGGCCGCAACTACTGCCTTGCAAATGGGGGATGAAAATGCTGCCACAATCTTACAAGGCAGCGCCACTCGTCTACAGGCAGGAGAAGAGCTGTCGGATAGCGATCGCAAAAAAACCCGCATCGTGTCCAAAACGACATTACAAGCCCCTTCCTAACCCGTAGAGCGATGCTCGATCCATCTGCCACGCTGCTCACATCATTCACCCAACAGCACCTATGACTGGCTTACTTTTTTTGGCCGCTTTTGTAATTCTCGGAGTCGGCTATCAACGCGCCCGTCCCATGGGACAAATTGGCGTTTTAGCCTGGTTTCAATCCCTGGTCCTTATGGGACCCTGGCTGCTCATGTTTGGTCTGCTTAGTTTGGGGATTACCCTCAATCTAGCGAGCGTTCTGTTGATGGTCGTCTTGTCTGTTAGCCTCTATATCATCCTAGGCCGACGATTACGCTCTTTAGCCAATCAAGACTCCCAGCAGGTTCGTCCCCCAAACACCCCAGATCGCTCTTCCACAGAATCAGCAACAGCCCCTAACCCAGATAATCCTACTACTGATAGCAAAGCCCCCGAGTCTCAGCCCTTGAGGTTCCCCAACGACAATTGCCCCGCCTCCCATTTCAGCAGACGATCTCAAAGCCATCCAGGGAATCTTTGGCATTGACACTTTTTTTGCCACAGAAACCATTCCCTATCAAGATGGGGTGATTATTCAGGGAAATTTGAGAGGAGATGCCCCCACCGTTCATTCCGAGTTAACCCAACAACTCGAATCAAGATTGCCAGAGCAGTATCGTTTATTTCTGGTCGAGAATACGGACGAAAAACCCATCGTCATTGTCTTACCGCGACGCAACGATCCAAAAGTCGGTGGGTGGACCCAAAAGCTGTTTGCAACCATTCTCAGTTTAGCTACCATTGGATCCTGCCTTATTACAAGTGCCTTTTTATTGTCTTTCAACCTCGTTGAACAACCCGAGCGGTTATCAGAAGCACTCCCTATCGGCTTAGGATTAGTGGGCGTGTTAGTCGCCCATGAAGTTGGCCATCAGATTAGTGCCCAACGCTATCAGGTGCGTTTAAGTTGGCCCTTCCCTTTTCCAGCCCTACAAATTGGTTCTTTTGGTGTCTTTAATCGGTTTGAATCTCTACTTCCTAATCGCCAAAGCTTATTTGATATCGCCTTTTCTGGCCCGGCTGCTGGGGGTTTATTTTCTCTCACATTGCTTATTTTGGGATTAATTTTGTCCCCGTCCAGCCCTATCTTACCCCTTGATATTTCGTTTCTGAGAGGGTCGATTTTAGTGGGGATGTTAGCGCGTCTGTTCTTGGGAGATACCTTGCAAGTCTCCAGCATCTTGGTTCATCCCTTAGTCGGTGTAGGCTGGATTGGCCTAGTTATAACAGCCCTGAATTTAATGCCTGCTGGCTCTTTAGATGGAGGACGGATTATTCAAGCCATCTATGGACGAAAAATTGCGCGTTTAAGCACCTGGATTACCCTTGTGATACTGGCTCTGATTGCCATCGCCAACCCCATTGCCTTGTATTGGGCCATCATTATTTTGCTCCTTCAGCGAGATTTAGAACGTCCCAGCCTTAATGAGCTTACGGAACCAGATGATACCCGAGCAGCATTAGGATTAGCGGCTTTATTTATCATGGTGGCCATCCTTATGCCGCTTTCTCCAAGTTTAGCGACCCGTATTGGTATTGGTACGTAGTAGCATGTCTAACCATAAGGCATAGCAATGAGGATTAATTAGGTGAGCAAGGCAAACGGACGTCGAGGCTTATCTGATTCTCATCAGGGTTGGCCTGAGCTGAGAGACGTGGAGAGTGATGAATGGCTAATCTAGCATCGAGCATTCCCCTGCCATACACCAGTCTCAGGTGAATTCATGCAACGTTCCCATGCCAAGTCGGTCATTCTCTTTTTGCTAATCAGCAGTTTATGGCCCATCCCTGGGTTAGGACAGAGTCAGGCTACACAGATCTCGCTAGACCAAGCCAAGCAGGAGCTCAAGGCAGGGCAATATAATCAAGCTGAAATTCATCTACGTCAGATTGTGCAAGATCAACCTCAGTCGGCCGAGGCCTATTTCAATTTAGGGCTAAGCCTACATCTACAGCTCGAATTAGACGAAGCGATAAAAACCTACGAACAGGCGATCCAACTTGACCCCACTTACGACCGCCCTTATACCAATATGGGGTTAGCGTTGATTGAAGCCAATCAACTGGATGAAGCCAGTACTGTATTCAAACAGGTCTTATCTTTACCAGAACGCCCCGAACAACCTGCTAGCATCCACACCTTGGCCCACTACAATTTAGCCATTATCCTCAAACGGCAAGGCAAGCTAGATGCTGCACAGCAGGAGGTTCAGGCAGCTCTAGCCATCACACCTGGTTTTACGCAAGCTCAAACGCTCCAACAAATGCTGAACTGAAATACTCGCCTTTATTTCCCCTTGGACAAGATATAGCCCACGGTGCGATTTTCAGGCTTAAAGGTCGCTTGGGCAATGCGCTGAACATCTTCTGGAGTAACTGATTCAATCTTTTCAAGTTCACTAAATAGATTGCGCCAATCTCCAGTTTTGACTTCATACTCTGTCAGCAGCCTTGCCATACCGCTATTCGAATCTAGCGATCGCAATAGGCTAGCCCGAGCCTGGGTTTTCAGACGATCCAAGTCTTGAATATCCACCAATTCCGTTTTGAGTTTTGCCAACTCAGCATTCAACGCAGTAGCGACTTCATCTACCGTATGTCCAGGGGCTGTTAACGCGTAGAACAACATCAGGTTCGGATATTTGTCCCCAGGGAAGCCACTAAAGCCTTCGGCACTCAAGGCAATCTTCTGCGATTCCACTAAGGACTTATAAAGCCGAGATGTGCGGCCATCACTCAGCAAGCTAGCAATCAGTTCATAGATGACATGATCTGGATCGCTAATGGCCGGACGATGATAGCCTTCTAGATACCAAGGTTGGGACTTTAGCTCCAGAGTGACAGACTTTGTTTTCTGCTGTGGAGGTTCTACCTCCGTGACTTTAGGCGGCTGCGATCGCGACTTGAAGCGGCCAAAATAAGTTTTCGCAAGCTTCTTCACCTCTTTGGGATTCACATCTCCCACAACGGCAATAGTTAAATTACCAGGGCCATAGTAGGTATCAAAGAAGTCTTGAACATTCTGGCGAGTTAAATTGCGAAGATCTTTTTCATAGCCAATCACCGGCTGCAGATAAGGGTGGATATCAAAGGCTTCGCCTAAGAAGACTTCCACCATTTTGCCGATGGGGGAATTATCCGTGCGTAGCCGCCGTTCTTCTAAGATGACTTCTTTTTCCTTATAGAACTCCCGAAAAACAGGCTCTAAGAAGCGCTCTGATTCCAAAGACATCCAGAGTTCCAGCTTATTGGCAGGCAAACTATAGAAATAGCGAGTCGCATCTGAAGAGGTCGTGGCATTAAGGCCCACTCCCCCTTCTTGATTGATAATTTGGCCCATCTCATTTTGCTTGACCAGTTCCCCGGCTTGCTTGGAAACTTCAGCAAATTCTTGGGTTAAGGATTGGACAGCTTGCTCATCTTTTTTTGCTTTAGCCGCTTGGATTTGGTCAAAGAGTTTGTCTTGCTGCTCTAAAAGTGGCTCTTCAGACTCATAGTCTGTCGCACCAATCCGGCGAGTGCCTTTGAACGCTAAATGTTCTAGATAATGGGCAACCCCCGTTTGTCCCACTGGTTCATCAGAACCACCCACATCTGCATAAGTATGCAACGCAACAACAGGTGCCTGATGTCTTTCTAGAACAATAAACTTCAGGCCATTTTTGAGCCGGAATGTTGTCACCTTATCCTTGACACGGTCCAGATAGGGTTGGATAGATTGACCCACTTCTGCTGGAGGGGATTTCGGGGTTTCTGCCCAAACCGGTTGACTATAAAGAGCGAGGCTAACAAAGGCAGCCAATAGCAACAAAGCAATTTTGTGTAATCTAGACAACCGCATTCTCCTTTGTAATGGCGTCGGAGTTACTGAGTTTTCTCCAGAATCGGGTTCATCCCGTGACGTTGGATCAGTTGCATTCTATCTTGCGCTTCTCGCACAGAGGCAAATGACCCCACTTGCATCACGGATCGTCCTTTGTAGGAAGATCGAAATGCACCGGGAACCAACCCTTTAAGCTTACTTTTTTGACGGGAGTTAAAGGCTGACACGACGACTCGATATCGCGGTCCCAATGCAATCGTGGAGGAGGGGGGTGCAGGGGGTAAACCCGCTCGAAGATTATAGATATCAGAGCCTTTATCTGCTCGACCTATGGGAATTCGAGAACCTGGTACCGGGAGCACACCTACCAGAGCAGGCACAGTTCTTAGGGCGAGACGACGCCGACTATCTTTGATGACCTCAGGCTTTAAACCATTTCGTTCCATCAGCTTAACCATGCGTTCCAGTTTGGAGCGACTGTCAAATAACCCCACTTGCATCACGGACCGCCCCTTATGGGAGGATCGAAAGGCATCGGGGACCAGAGACTTAATTTTAGATTTTTGTTTGGTATTGCGAGGTCTAACAACCACCCGATACAGGGTACTAGACTGGCGGGCAGCTGATTGAAACCGACGCCCACTGTCAGCGGATGGGGAAGGAACCGGAATATCTACACCACGACTAGCAATTGAAGAAGGAGGGACGGCAGCAATTCGAGACGGCCCATTTTCAATCACCTCTGGCCTCAAGTCATTGCGCTTCAACAACTTGACGATGTTATCGACTTTGGAGCGGCTATTGAACAAGCCGACCTGCATCACCGAACGACCTTGGTAGTTGGATTGAAATGCATCTGGCACTATTGATTTGATGCGAGACTTTTGCTGACTATCATAAGGCTCAACGACAACGCGATAGAGAAAGCCTGACCGTGAGGCTGATGCAGTCCGAGAAGGAACAGGAATATCGACGGCTCTCTCAGGGGAAGGGGGCACAATAGGCTCCCTCCTCGCGGATGATCGCGGGGGAGGAGATAAGCGCCGTCCTGCAAAAACAGCCGGCTGTGCTTGCTCCGTATTGAGATAAACATGGCCTAGGGTTTTGCCATTGTAGGTCCGTTTAGCAAACTGCCAGCCCGAATTTAAATGAATTTTGAGCAAGCCAGAACTCATGCCTCCGGTCCTACCGATGACCATGGGTTCTCCTAACCGGCGAGAACTAGGCATACCTAGCAACAACAGCTCATCCCCTTGTTTCTGCAACGTCAATTGGTAATTTAACCCTAGATCTCTACCTGCCTGACGAATAGAGTAGCCATTGCTATCGGTGCTGCGACCACAAATTCCCGTAAAGTCGAACTGGAGCAACAGGGGTTCAATTTCCGTTGGACTCGATCCATGCTCTTTCCAACATTTTTTGCTGCTAGAAATTTGCTCCAGGATCAGCAGATTGTAGTAGCCTCGATCGCGGGGGACTGCAACCGCAATAAATTTATTTTGGGGAACAGCTGTTTTTCCAAAGGTAGCGGCTAATAAGGTTTGAGGGCTGCGTTTACTCTCTAATAGGTCTGGATTTGTAGTGGGTATTCCAACTGCGATCGCAGGTAAAGTCGTCGCAAATGGAATGGCAGCAGCAGCGAATGCCGTCAACCTATGAAGAGATAAGTAATGCATGGGGTTGTCTCCAGCGCCCTGATTGATGACGATGAATGCTCTTTAAGTATTATTCCCAAACTAAAAAAAAGAAATCAGTCAGATCTAGGTTGAAGCTTGAGTTTTACAAGATTAACTTAAACCTTTGGATTTTGAAGTGGATTTTTTGTTCTCGGTTATAAAACAGAACATTTATCAGTTTGAGTCGGTTTCTAACTCTGGATAGAGTATCAGAACCCGCTCCAGATGGATAGTACCCAAAAAGCCTTTATCACCTACCTGTCGAAGCAACGGCAACTGAAGTTCCCAACGGTAAGCAATTGGGGCAATCCCAAGGACAAATAGCTCAGAACCACTCCATTAAATCTTTTCGCACAAAAAATCTTTGATCAGCCTTCCTCTTCTTCCTGAATCCAAGTTTCTTTGGGATCCGGCGTTTGAGACATCTGGGGATTCATCCCTTCAGGAAAGTCCTCGTCTTGTATCCAAGTTTGCCTTGGATCTGACGTTTGAGGCGCATCCATCGCGGGGGATAGCTGATCATCTTGAATCCAAGTTTGTTTTGGATCTTGCAGTTGAGTCGGCGGCGAATCGATGCCAAACGGATTATCTACCGCTTCCATCCAAGCCTGTTGAGGCTCCTGAAGCTGGGTTGGACTAGAGTCTTGGAGTTGAGTTGAACTGGAATCTTGAAGTTGAGTCGGATTTGGTTCTTGCAATTGGGTAGCGCTGAGATCTTGGAGCTGTGTCAGACTCGAGTCTTGGAGCTGAGTTGGGTTAGGCTCCTGCAGTTGGGTGGCACTCAAGTCTTGGAGCTGAGTCGCCGTTGGGTCTTGGAGCTGAGTCGGGTTCGAATCCAATGGATCGTATAGCTGGGTTGGGCTTGAATCAAGGTCCTGTGCGGCTGCCAGATCTTCACTGTCAGGGACTTGAAGCTGAGTCGCCGTTGGGTCTTGGAGCTGAGTCTTTGGGCCTCGCTGGGATGGCGGCGTATCCTGCAGTTCAGTTTTAGGATTTTGAATGCGAGTTTGTGCCTGTAACTCCCGAGACGTAATATCCACCCACTCATCCGGGGCTTCTGGTTCCATTTCAGGAATCTGCAGCTCAGTTTCTGATCCTTGCAGCTTCGTTTCAGCTGGCATAGCCATCTCGTTAACTGCCCCTGCCGTCGCCGCCCCCAACACCACATTTTCAGGGGAAAGAGGACTACCGCCTTCCTCACCCACTGGCCCTGAAGGGGATGGAGTTGGGGGCTCTTGTAACGCTGTTTCAGGCGCTTGAATCCGAGTTGGTCTTATTTTTTCAGCATAATTGGGGGCCGGTCGCGGTGCTGGTTTTGGCTTAGATTTTGCCAGCAATGTTTTCAATACACCACCCACGAGTCCCCCCAACACCAAAACCATAAGAGCTATGGGTAGCCACCCTAGTCCGCCAGACGTATCTTGAGGGTCTCCTGCCGTCTCTGTGCTCGCAGATGGTGGGTCCGTACCATCTGGACTAGAACCATCCGATGATGCCGACGGGGGATTGCCTGATTGAGCATAATCCGCAGATCCAGCATTGGCATCTGTTTTTCCGTCCTGGGCAGAATCCTTCGTCGATGAACCATTGGCGCTGGCGTCATCGGATATTGCAGGTTGGGTCTTCGCTTCAGCAATCGCATCTTGTCCCGGAGCAGAGGCCACAAAGTCGAGAAACGTCTTAGTCGAGGCAGTGGGCGTACCTTGATAGACATAGGTAAAGGGCTGAGAAAAGGGATAGCGCGGATCATCCGGCAAAGTGTTGTACATGGAGAGGGGACGAATCGCTTCAGCTTCGCCAATCTGGCTGGCAAGGGCATAGCTAATGCCATCCTTACCCAATTCATCCATCAGCGCCGAAACGTCATCTTGATCTAACTGCACAATTTGACCGCCCGCTTCAAAGTTAGCGGCTCGGAATAATTCATAGGTTTGTAGCGTACTTTGAAGATTGCTGGCTATCGGACGATGAATCACACGGATAGGGGCAGAGGGTCCTCCCAATTCGGACCAGTTCGTAATTTCTCCCCGAAAAATCTTTACCACTTGGTCAATAGTTAACCCCTTGGCAAAGGGATTATCTTGGCCTACCACAATGGCAATTTTTTCCCGGGTAACGGGGACTTGGACTAAACCCTGTGCTTTCTCTTCCTCAGTAAGGAGACGGCTAATGGCCGCTAAATCAGCCTGTTGACCTTTGACCTGGAGCGGAGCATCAGCCTGCTGGCGCTTAATCTCAACCGTCGTATCCGGGGTTTGATTTTCATAGTGCTGCTTGAGCGCCTGATTAATCGGAGCCATGCGGGTCAGATTGTCGATGCGAATGGTTGTCGCCCCTTCCTGAGCTTGCACCCGTTGCCCAACCGATTCCGGCAAAAGGATTGCCGAGGAGACCCCCAACGTGACCACCATCGCTAGCTGGGAAATAGAAGTAGATCGTTTGGGTCTCATGTACTCAGCCTCCAACAAAATATATAGGCGTTAGTAACCAGTCGCGTTAAATCGATATTGACCGTCGTCCATTGATCCTGCTGCCAGCATCATGTCCTGAGCACTATCTCTGGGGATACTGGCAAGCATTAAAATATGCGCCTACCAAGCCTACTCCAGAGAATAATTTGGCCATGACAAAGCAGTTGGATATTAACAGTCACTTAGGAAAACTCCAAGAGTGAAGAGCATACCGAACTGCTGATCGAGTTTGCACAGACCAATTATCACAACTCTAAGGGCAGTCTCGTAAAATCACTTTTATTTTTAAGGTTTTCTCAAGTGCATATTCAATGTCGCTCAAGCTCAAGGTCGCTTAAATCGTTGATCGTTCAGTAGCTGGGTTAAACCTTGGGGGGCTAACCCGTCCGGATCGATGGGCATATATCTATGTAGACTAGGTAAAAGATGGGAAGAGTAGGAGTAGGTGGTTGCGGACTTGCGATCGCAAGTCTGAGGAAAGTCCGGGCTCTCGAAAGGCCAGACTTGCTGGGTAACGCCCAGTGCGGGTGACCGTGAGGAGAGTGCCACAGAAACATACCGCCGATGGCTTGTTTCGCTACAGGATAGCCAAACATTCACAGGTAAGGGTGCAAGGGTGCGGTAAGAGCGCACCAGCAACGTCGAGAGGCGTTGGCTCGGTAAACCCCGGTGGAGAGCAAGGCAGAGGGCAACGGTTGGTCTTTTCCCCGCTCTCGTTTGTAGCGCCGCTTGAGGCGTCTGGTAACAGGCGTCCCAGATAGATAACTACCCTCTTTCGACCAAACATGGGCAAATGTCCAGGTGGAGGAAGAGAACAGAACCCGGCTTACCGCCTGCTCTTCCCTCTGTTCTAAGGGGGTATTCCCTTTGCTTTAAACTTCATCTTTACTTCCACTATCAATGGCCAGTTGCCCTCCTCAACGACAACGACAGCTCGAAAAATTGATCCTGCGACTAGGGCTGCCTGGGAATGCCCCTATTCGCTGGGATCTTCTCGATCTGGCCCTGACCCATCCCTCTGCCTCTGGGCAGGCCAATTATGAACAATTAGAATTTGTGGGCGACGCCGTTGTCCGTCTCTTAGCTGCTGTTCTTTTACAGGCAGAGAACGTTCAGGGATCCGTGGGAGAATGGTCTGCGATTCGTTCCGTCTTGGTCAGCGATCGCCACCTAGCGACCCTAGCCGCTAACTATGGTCTGGATCGATTTCTACTGCTAGGTCCCAGTACCCTGAAGGATCGCCGAGGCCAAGACTCTCGACTAGCCGATGCGTTTGAAGCCGTCTTGGGGGCCCTTTATCTCAGCACCGGTGACCTCTCGCTAATTCAGCCCTGGCTCCAAGATCCTTTGCGAAAAAAGGCAGAGCAGGTCAGAATCGATCCCGCGTATCAGAACTATAAAGCGGCCCTCCAGCAATGGACTCAGGCCGTTTATCAACAATTGCCCGAATATCGAGTCCAAGAGACTTCACCTCCATCCCTGGATCCTAGTGACGTGATGGCTGACCGCTTTACCGCCGAAGTCTGGCTGCAAGAGGAATTATTGGGGGTGGGGAAAGGGCACTCTATCAAAGCAGCGGAGAAAGCCGCAGCCCAAATAGCCTTTTTAAAAGTCCAGTCGCCGTTGGCCGAGACTGAGTTTTAGGTTTCAACAGTCCCTTTTCCATCATTCGATAGGATAATGGATATATATCTACGGCTCAAAGATTCATAGAAAAGGATAAAAATGATGGATCTGGTCCTACTCCAGAATAAGCTTGATAATCTTTCCTTCGCGGTCTTGTTTGTAACCATGTTGGTCTATTGGGGAGGACTTGCCTTTCCCAACATTCCGTTTTTCCCCACCTTGGGAACCGCCGGAATGGCCATCGCGAATCTATGTATGGCTTGCTTACTCGGCGCTCGTTGGATGGAAGGGGGCTATTTCCCCATTAGCAACCTGTATGAATCTTTATTCTTCTTAGCCTGGGGTGTCACCACCATTCATCTCTTAGCCGAATGGCTCAGTCGGAGCCGATTGGTCGGAGCTGCAACTGCGCCCGTGGCCATGGGGATCGCTGCCTTTGCAGCTCTATCTTTACCTGATGAGATGCAATCCTCAGCGCCCTTGGTGCCTGCCCTCAAATCGAATTGGCTGATGATGCATGTCAGCGTCATGATGCTGAGCTACTCGGCCTTGCTTGTGGGGTCTTTATTAGCCATTGCCTTTTTAATCGTGACCTTTGGTCAGCCCGTAGAACTCAAAGGCAGCTCGATTGG